>BPGU01000006.1 GCA_026003195.1 Armatimonadota bacterium | reverse complement strand
CGCGTGGTATCTGCTCCGCCTGAATCATCCTCTCAGACCGCTCATCCTGCAGCAGTCTGACCCGCTGGAGTTCGTTGCCCTGGAAGAGCCTGGGTCGTCTGCCGACGTCTTCTGGCGTGACCGGTATCTGTACGGTATCCGGGAGCGTTACAACGTCGGGTATGGCCCGTGGTTCACCGCTTATTACAGCTCCGGTACCAGCTAATAGCCCTGTAAAGGGGGAGGGGAGTACCCTCCCCCTTGCACAACCCTTTCTGGAGGACAGGCATGAAGCACAGGATTTATGCCCTTGAGCGTGAGGGGCATATCGGCGTACAGCTGTCTAACGGGTGGATAGTTCTGACAGGGGAATACGCCGAACTTGAGGGTAGTTACGAAGACGCCCTTGCGGTTGTGCCTCCGCATCTCCGGGATTACGTTCGCATAGAAGAGGTGTCTGAGGAGGCTCCTAAGAAGCGGCAGAAGAAGGAGGAGTCCGGTGACAGTCAAGGCGATTGACCCCAACGGCCTAGTCCGCGATATCAGGTCAGACTCTTCCGGCAACCTGTCCACGACGCTCGGTACTGGCCTGGCGGGGGAGGATTTGGACGCGGACATTATCCGCACGGCAGCCACGGGGCAGGTCACGTGGGTCACGAACACGACGTCGCAGCAGATTATCAAATCCTCTCCGGGCAAACTGCTGCGCATCGTCGTCGGCAGCGCCTCTGCTGCGGCCAGCATCACGATCAATAGCGGGGAGTCCACCACGCTGGCCACCATCAACGTCCCTCAGACGTCCACGACGGTCATCTATGAGCTGGGATTCGATCACAGCACCGACATCCGTGTGACGCCGAGCAGCACGGGCCTGTCGTTTGCTGTCGTCTGGAGGTGAGAGATGAGCCTGAACCGCAGCCCTGTGGACAGGTCCAGGCCGATGCTGGAGGCCTACGGCACCGGGCTGACCACAGCTGAGATACTGTGGGCATCGCGGGGCTGGGGCCCGCTCCGAATCTTCACAAAAGAGCGGAGCCAGCCCGAAGGTTCCTACGTTCAGAAGTCCGATTGGCAAACCGCAGGGCTGGTGCGATTATCCGGACTGCAGGAGGGGGGGCTGTATACCGTCCGCGCGGTAAACCGGGCCGGCCGGACCTGGGATGTGCCGCTACACCTACCGCGCAGAATCCGCAATGGGAGCGATAATACATTTTTGGGCTATGCCGTCGCGCAAGATCCGCAAGGCCGGCTGTACGCAACGACCAAAGGTGCAAACGATGGTACCCAGTGGTACTTGCGCCGATCGGAAGATGGTGGGCAGAACTGGGTCCGAATGTACATCTACTCCACCATCCACAACCGGATTTACTACTACGACAACAAGTTATTCGGCACCACCTGGGCCGGCTGGCCATCGCAGAGGGATAAACTCTTTTACACTCCTGTCCAACCCGACTATGATGGTCCGACGATAGCGGTAATGGCCGACCCGATGTTCAATCCCGACCCATCATCTAATCGCGTAGATATTTACCCGTGGGCTTTTGAACCGCGTGGGCCGTTCTGGATTGTGGGCGCGGATGGAAACTGGATTCCGGGCGGCGGCGAGACTGCATTCAACGAGAGTAACTGCAACAACCGCATCTATTACACAAACGATTATTGGCACACACGGCAATCAATGATTGCGCCACCGGGTGGCGGCATATACACAAAGCATGTGCACGCCATATGCTGGAATCCGGAATCGCAATGCTATTTTATCAGCATCGGCGACCATATTCGACGAAATTACTTAGTTTCGCCCGATTTACAGCAATGGCAGCAGGTGGCGGATGGCATATACCATAATACCGGGCAGGCGAGCGGAGCGAGTATCGGTATAACTTGGCTGCCCGACGGTAGCTTCCTGGCGGGGAACGATGATGTGCGGAGTGGGCACATCACGCGGTTCCGGGCGAACGGCACACACGAGATAGTCCTGCGCTTGCCAGAATGGCATGCCGCCATGGTGTGGGACATATGGGCGTGCGATGATGGGGAAGTATGGGCGACCTTCAGGCAAGATGGCTCCACGACAAGAATCGGTTCGGTAATGGCATCGCTGGATTGGGGCAAGTCATGGCGGACGGTATTCCGAGCGCCGCTTGGCACGTTCACACCGGCTTTCATAGGCGGGTGCCATGAAACCCGGAGGCTTCACGGCGAACACATCATAATCGATCAGGGCGCTCTTTATCCGACGAGTCCGGCGTGGGTCTGGATGCGGTTCAGGCAATGACGGCTATTTTAGCTGTCATTGCGCTGGCCACTACCAGCGCTCCGGACGGAGCGTCATGGCGGCTGGTGCCGGGGCAGGGTTACGAGATCACGCTGCGGGCGACGAACCCGGCCACGGTGGCGGGGACGGAGTTTGTCCTGCAGGCCACGGCGACCTACTACGACGAGACCGGGCGGCAGGTAGGAGAGGCGGCGTCCGAGCCGCTGACGATAACCGTCGGGCAGACGGTCTGGAAACGGGAATGGGTCTACACGCTGCCGAGGGCGTTCTCTGTGGCGATGGACTCCGGCGCAGGCGAGGGAGGTCTGGAGCTGCGCGGGGAGCGTGTGGCCGCATGGGTCAACTGCCCGAACGACGGGCAGCAGCACGAGTTCAGGTTCAGGATGATACTGACGAGGTGACAGATCCGCTCATCGAGTTGCTGGAGCAGTGGGCCGCTGATGACAGCGCTGACGAGGAGTGGCCAGCGCTGGAGCGGGTTCTCGTTGAGAACGGTTGGATAACAGAGGAGACGGACGATGGCGATTGACAATCCGCAGGCCGTGAGGTTCTGCAACGAGCAGGTGCGAACCCTGGTGGACATGCTGCTGTCCGCATACCGGACGGCGCAGGCCGTCCGCGAGTTCTACTATGCTCACCCGGACCTGGGGACGCTGTTTTACCAGAATAGCAGCGAACTCGTCGAGGACGGGTCCGCCACCGACGGGCGCCCGAGGATGACCGGGAACGACGTCCTCGCGCTAATCACGCGGGCCGACGAACTGGTGGCGGACTATCAGGCTAACAGCAACGCCAAATTGAACACGGTGCTGCGGGCGGCCGTGAACGGGCAGTCGAGGGTGTAAATGGCAGTCCCGTGGTATGCCCACTGGGAAGTCCGGACCGACGGCCACAACGATAACGGTGGCTGCTTCAACCCGACGCGGTCCGGTGCGACCAAGACATGGGACGACAACTATACGTACGGCCCGTCTTACATGGTTGTTATTTACGACGGGCAGCCGGGCAACGAGCCGAAGCTCACACCGAACGGCACTGCCCTGAATCAGGTCCGCTGCGACGGCGGGCGGGCGTTTGTGCAGGCCGACGTGGGGCACGTCATCAAGATTACCGGGGGCGTCAATGTAACGCCGGGGCGCTACGAGATAACCAGTGTGAGTAGCGGCGTTGCCACACTGGACGCCAACTGCTGGACCAGCACCAGCGGCTCTGAGGCGGTGGCGCGCCTCGGCGGCGCTGTGGCGCATCCGTCGGAGGCCATACTGAATGCAACCTCCGCCAATTTCGTCTGGGTGAAGTCCGGGACGTATATATTCACGAGCACGGTGTCCAGAGACTGGAACTGGCTGAGTTTGCACATTCGAGGATATTCGCAGTCACGGCTTGATATGGGCACGCCGCCTGTTTTTCAGGCCGGGGCGGCGTCAATTACCCTGCTGCATACAACAAGTCCCTACGAAACTTTCTCCGGCATATGGAATATAAAGTTTTCGGGTGGTGGTTATGCAGGTGTTACCGGACTTGGAGGGCAGCCTGCCAACCAGCACATGATGTACAAGTGTGTGTTTGAGGGCCTGTCGTTAGGGTATTACGCTACCAGCTCCGGCTTCGCGGTAGCGTGTACGTTCATCAATTGCTCTACGGGGGTCAGAGGCGGGCGCGTGGTTTGTTGCAGCGCTGTAAATTGCTCCACCGTCGGCATTGAGGCGCACTTTGCATATTGTTGCACAGCGATAGGGTGCGCGGTAGGGTTCAGGTCTGTACTATATGGCAATGGCACATTTATCAACTGCGTTGCCAGAAACTGTACTGGTATTGGATTTGACGGCAACAACTCGCGTGGCGGTGCTTTTATAAACTGTGTGGCTGTCAGTTGCGGGGGGCATGGTTTCCGGGCCCATTCAAGAAGCCATTTTACTTATAACTGCATCGCGACAAACTGCAGTCAGTACGGGTTCTACTTCGAGCCGGGAGATAGCAACATGCACTCGATGCTTGCCGCGCGCCTTGCCGGATATGCCAATACATCCGGCAACTACGGCAACATTTCGACCACATGGGGCTTCACGCCGGGCCTGCGCCAGATCTTCACGGAGTCTCTGATAGACCTGACGCAAACGCCGTTTGAAAGCGTGCCCCTCGGCGACCTCCGCCTGAACAACGGGCCCGGCGGCGGGATGCTCTGCCGTGGTGACAAGGAGACAGCGTTCGGCAACCTGTACAACCCTGACCTGGGGCTGGAAAGAACATTCGAGGACCCTCCCAAGATTTTTGTGCTCGAGGACGACTGACATGGCATTCGACGAGACTGTAGTCGCAGGAACGACCGGATGGACCATAGACGTCCTGATGCGGGATAGCTCGGCTGGGCTGCCTAAAACGGGCATTGACGCCGCCGACGTGCAGTTTTCGTATGTGCGTGCAGGCGGTACAGCCCCGTCGGGGTGGTATCAGTTATCGTCCAGCACGTGGCAGGAGTTGAGTTCCACGTACGCTCCGGGCCTGTACCGCCTGACTGTTCCAGACGCAGCCATAGCATCAGGCACTAACGCGGTTACCCTGTTTCTCTCTGCCGGAGGCTGCATCCCCCGCTGTCTTCGCATCGGGCTCATCAACGCCAACCTCAGGGATGCCACGCGGCTCGGTCTGTCCGCCCTGCCGAATGCGGCCGCCGGTTCCAGCGGCGGCCTGCCGACGGTGGACGCAAACAACGCCGTGAAACTGCAGAGCGGCTCCGGGGCGAACCAGATACTGCTGAACTCCGGTCAGGTAACGGTCGGGACGAACAGCGACAAATCGGGATACGGCCTGTCGTCCAGCGCGCTGACGGACGTCGCAAATGCGGTCTGGAGCGCTACCACCCGGACGCTCACCAGTTTCGGGTCTCTGGCCAGCGATACCGCCAGCGCAGTCTGGTCTGCGACGACGAGGACGCTGACGTCGTTCGGGACGCTGGCGGCTGATGCCGCTACTGCCGTCTGGTCGTCCGGCAGCAGGACGCTGACTAGTTTCGGGACGCTCATCAGCGATATCTGGAGCGCGGCCACCCGGACGCTGACGGGAATAGGCACCAGCGGAATCGCCTCGTCCACGGACGTCTCCAACGTCAACGCCGAGGTGCAAAAAATCGTCGGCATGACCGAGACCACAGGGACACCGGAATACCGGCGCTACAAACAGAACGCGTTGGAGACCGCCCCGACTGGCGGCCTGACACCGCAGCAGGCGGCGCAGCTGGCGAACGCAGACGCGATGGCCACGGAGTGGGACGGTATGGTGGTGAACGGGGTGTTCACGGCTGCGGCGCTGCAGAATTCCCCGGTCGGCACTGGCGGGTTCACGACGGACGACAGGGAACGTCTAAACGACATATTCACACGCGTTCAGTCGGTGACAGCGGGTCAGATAACCGTTATAAGTCCGTTCGGAAGCGGAACTACAATCAACCTTGTTGCAGGGGACTCTTACTCCCTGTCATGGTCCCGTTCAGGTTGGCCTGACCTTACGAACGCGACAATCACGCTTATACTGCAGTCTGGCTCACAACGTTTTACCGTTTCGTGCTCTGCATCCGAAACGACTGTTACAGCGAACATCCCCGCATCGCTTACAAGACAGCTTCGCGGAAAGACGTGGGAGTACAGCGTGCGGGTTACTAAGGATGACGGGTTCGAGCGCACGCCTGTTAGCGGTCTCGTGGTTGTGAAGACGGTCCCGCTCTAAGATGGAAATCACGGTAGACGAAATCAAGAATCTGATAGGGCTAAAGGACAACACGCAGGATGAGCGCATACAGGCGCTTATCAACGCGTTCACGCAGGCGGCGATGGACCTGATAGACCCCGCTTACTACGATTTGGCCGTAGTCAAGCTAGGGGTTGCGTATCTCATCGCGAACGAGGTGCGGCAAGAGGGAGGGGCAATCAAAACCGTCCGTGCGGGGCGGATGGAGATTCAGTATTCCGGAGACACGCAGAACGCTTACAGAGACAGCGGGATGCGGCTTCTCACCCCTTACCTGAAGAAGGTCAGGCCTACTACGTCGGTGCCGGGAGGCATTGTTCCGTTCACACCTGATATCTCCGACCTTGCGGGCAGGCTTCTGCGTGAGGGTGACGTGGCCGGGTGGGACAGGTAGATGCTTCACACGTTTCCGGAGACATGCGAGATATATGCAAGGAAGCCTGTTGTGACCGCAGAGGTTGCGGGGAAGCGGCGTGTAAACGACAACCGTGCGGAGTATGTGGTGTCGAGCTGTCTTGTAGAGCCTCTAGACAAGGAAGAGGCTGTAAAGATAACAGGTGTTGTCGCAGACGGGCTTCAGGCGGTCATATACCTGCCGTTCGGGACGAAGGTGAAGCCGGGGGATAGTATAAAGGTGACGTCAGGGCAGTTCCAGGGCGTGTGGTTCACAGCAAGGTCTGTAGACTCGTACGCGTACGCACTGCCTCACGTAGAGGTAGGATGTGAACAGGAGAAGGGTGTCTGATGTTCAACTACAACCCTGTAGCAGAAGCTCTTACAGACTCTGTTATGTCGGCCCTGGCCATGTTCTGGGACGACTTTCGAGTCTTCGAAACAGGGTTTGACGCTACGGAGGCATCGGACCCGTCCCTTTTCCCTTACGTCATACTCGATACGGCTGTAAGCGTGCAGCCGTCAAACGACCCTGTAGGAAGCTATCTGTCTCAGTTCCGCACGAGCATCTACCTTCTTGACCTGATTACGCCTGGGGAAAATCACGTTGCGCACATGCGCCAAATGCTTTCTCACCTTGCCGAAGAACTAAACGGGAACAGGCTTGACGGCCTGCTTCTTAGACCGGGGATAGAGATAGTCGAGTTCGACTGGTTCTCCTCAGACGTTGCTCGTGTCTACAGGGATGCTGGGATGCGTGTAGCCGTAGGAAGGCTCGGCATCCGCTACAGCGTTCAGGAGCGGTAAGTGCTTCGCAAGAACAGGACTCACATCAACAGGTTCATGCGCATCGAGGTGGAGACTACCGGCGTACTGGCGTGCGACGACGCACAGCGGGCACACGAGGAGTTTATGCGCAAGTCCGGGGAGCGAGTCGGGAGGTTCGTCATGGAGATGTTCTCTGACCTGGCGGGAACCCGGATTATGAGCCAGGAAGAGCTTGACTATGCGCTGAACCCTTACAGACGTGCAGAGTATCCTCCGTTCTACATAGAAGGTTCTGAGCGGACCGCTATGATAGAGTTGGGGCTACAGCTTCGCTCACAGCCTTATGTAATCAACAGGCAAACAGGTCTGTTCCATGACACCGCAAAGTTTGCTCAGTCTGGCGATTCGGCCATATTCGAGCTTAGGTTTACGTCTGACGCGCCGTATTCAGATGCGCTGACGGAGATTGGGACGAATAATATGATAGGCCGTCCCGTGTGGACCCGTGTGGCTGAAGCCACCCAGGCCCCGATGCAGCTGCATGACTTTCCGGGTGCCAGGAGCGGGGAAAATCTCGCTGAGCGCCTTGCGGAATGGTATGCTCAGTTCCTTGGCACGGGGCAACCGTGACACGTGTTGTACCAATGTTATGAGTACTGAGGTTTTGGCGGGATGTGCCCGCCGGGAGATGTAAATGCCTACGACACCGCTTCAGAATTACGTAAAGTCTCTTACGGACAACATCGCTTGGCGGTATAACAGACTGCGGACCATCCTTGGCACAGGCTCGGAGTCTTCGAACCCGCAGCTGTTGTCCGGTTCTCTTGAGTGGCAGGTCAACCGGATTTTCGGCAGGACCGGCAAGACTCCTGACACGCAATATCCGACAGGGCTCACCTCCGCGATTGACGTCGAGTTCATGCAGTCGCGGCTGCTTAGCGCTACTGCGGATGAGGGACGTGTGTCCTTCTACGATATTGAGCGTGTCCTTTCTCTCGACAGTGCTCGCAGGAAGCATCCGCTTGCGCTTCTGTTCTCGTCTGAAATCGCGGCTATTGCACAGTATCTGTCCAGGGTGCGTCTTGCCGACGGGACATTCGCAAGCTACAGTTTCGACACAATCGCTTACAGCGACGGAGCTTTCGGGAACCGGTTCTGGTATAGACCTGAATTCGCGCTCCTTGCCCGCCTCAACGGCTACACCATCAGCGGGCGCAATGTCATGCCTATCTCCGAGACCGGATGGCCCGGAAACATCGCGCAGATAAACATGCCGAGCACGCTGGAGGGGGCCGCACAGACAGGACTTGGCGCATCTAACTTCATTGTGCTTCCCGCGGCATCCTATGTCGGGCCCTCCGCCGTGCACCAGTGGACAGGTCTGCAGATGCAGCTTGTGTGCCCGACAATCACCGGCTTGCAGACTAACAGGCCGACTATTACGGTGTACTTCAAGGACGAGAGCGGGACGATGAACAACACGGGACTGACTGCTACGATAGAGAGCAACCAGTCCGTTGACTTTCCTGCGCCTGACGCGAACAACAAGATACTCTGGTCCTTTGAGAAGAACACGGACTCACAGTCCGTAGGTTACGGTTTCTACGCGGTGTTCACGCGCAACGATGCGGGTAACGGCACCGCGTGCAACGGAAAGACGTTTTACATCAAGTTCAAGAATGTCGGCGCTCCCACCGGCGCGTAACGGAGAGAATCAATGGCACAGCTTGACAGAGTCATAGGCCGCGCGGCTCTTTGCCAAATCGGCAACATTGACATCGTCCTCCGGCTCAAAGAGGCTACGATGGAGTGCACCGTAGACACTGCGGAAAACATGGCTATCCGCGACTACTACCACTACCCTCAGGCCATCGGGGAGAGCTGGAGATTCAGCTGCACAGAGGCTGTAGAAGATGCCGCGCTTGCGGGGCTTTCTTCCTTCCTCAACCGTGGGCAGAGGGTGTATATAACCTTCCAGCCGTATGACAACAGCCCTGTTATGCAGGGGTTGTTTATCCTGACGCAGGCATCCTACAGGGCGACGCGTGAAGGGCACGAGATTCAGCTTGAAGCTATCAGCGTCGGGCCTGTTTCGATGAACTAGGTAGCGGAGTAGACTGCCGTTAGACAAGCCGCAGGAGGGCACATGTCTGAAATGAGCGAAGAGAACGTCATCACAGCGGACGAGATACTCAAGCCTTTGCATGACGGTCTTGAGTCCGTGGACATCGGCAACGGGAAAGTAGTCAAGGTCTATCCTGTTACACAGTCACGCGCCCGCAAGATTGCGGAAGACACGGAGGCCCGCAGTCTTGTGTCCAAAGGCAAGCCGTACGAGGTAGCTGTCGGCGAAGGAAAGCAGGAGATAATCCTGCACGAAGAGACGATTGCGATGGCTACAATGATGGAGCACCTCGTAGCGGAGCCGAAGCTTACCTTTAGCCAGTGGGTAGCCGTCTCTGAAGCCAACTATCCTGCGTTTGTAAGGATAGCCAAAGCTGTGAACGACATTGCGATGGGTGACCTTGAAGCCCTAAAAAACGTCTTCGAGCCTCAGGAGGGAGAATCAGCCTCCACCGCCTGAGGCTCGAAGCATCAGCCAAGTACTTTCACAAGCATCCGGACGAGGTCAACCCCCGGCATCTGCTTGAGTACATGGCTCTTGAGATAGTAACAAGAGAAGAGGAACATGAGGCGGCGCGGCGGGCACGAACCTGACGCGCCGTTTTTCAGGAGTAGGACATGGCTCAAGCGCATCTACAGGTCATAGGGCAGATAGACCAGAGCCTTGTGACCGGCCTCAACAACATAGCCAACACTCTGCGGGCAATTGACGTTCACGCGGCGTCCGCCGCAGCCAGGATAGGAGCACTCGGGCCTGCTCTTGCTGCCGCCAGGAGTGGCACGTACGACTTTGCACGCAACTTCGACAACTTCGTCGTGATGCAGTCGTACCAGATGAACCAGCTGATTGACATAATGTCGCGTAGATACCGCATGGCGACGCAGACAGCCAAGGCCGGTACGAACGACTGGGCGAAAAATCTTGATGACTGGCTAGATGCGCTTGATGTAAAAATCCACAAGTTCTACGAAGGTCTCGCAAAAGCGACATATCCCTTCAGGCAAATCGCACGCGGTTTTGTGCAGGCCACAGGGTTTGCTACGCTCCTCGGTTTCGGCGGCTTAGTCGCAGCCGGTCTGTTTGCAGGCTTGACGGCTAAGGGTGTTATCCAAACGGGTATTGCGTTCGAGCGATTCGCTCAGCAGATACGGACGTTCACCGGGGATGCGAACAAGGCTGCGATTGAAATGGAGAAGATATCGCAGTTCGCCAAGCGCACGCCGTTCGAACTAGACGAGGTCACGGCTGCGTTTGTATCCCTTGCACAGGTAGGTATTGCTCCGACCGCAGAGCGTCTTACAGTCATAGGTGACTACGCTGCGGCGTTAGCTCAGCCTATCACCCGTGTTGCAGACGCCGTCAGGGCGGCGGTAGGTGGAGGTCAGTTCGACAGGCTTATCGAGCTAGGTGTTCCAAAGGCTGCAATCAAGGCGATAGACCCTCAAGCTTTTACCGGAGAAAAGGTCGCAGACCGTGCGCGTGCCCTTGCTGCAATCCTCAAGTATATGCGTGACAGGACTGCAGGGACGATGGAGCGCACAAGCGAGACGCTCCTTATCCGGTGGTCAAACCTTCTCGACGCATTGACGCGTGGATATCACGCCCTGTTCAAGGCGATTAGTCCGGTGCTCATCGCCCTCGTAGACGGCGGGCGTCAAATCATAGAGATTCTCACCGCCATCATCCAGCGGTCCCCCAGGTTCGTCGAGTGGGCAGAGAAGGCCAAGAAGGGCGAGATTACGCGCGGCCTTACCGATGCGGTCACGCGCGTCATCGCCTACGTCCTCGTGCTAGCTGATATATGGAAAAACCAGGTGTGGCCGTGGATACTCATGGCCGGGAGCATGCTTTACAAGATAGCCACCACAATCTACACGATAGTCACAAACTCCTTCTTGTGGCGATTCATCGTCTTCACAATCAAGGATGCGTTCGCGCGGCTCACAGCGTTGCTTGAGGGTGACTTCAAGAAGGCGTTTACACCTTCGACGTGGTGGCAGTGGGCGTTCGCCATCATGCTCGGTGTATCAGCTCTCAAGGAAGCTTACCTTGTAGCCAAAAAACTCCACGCGGCTTACAAGGCGCACGTTGCCGCCCTCATAACGGTGGAGACTCTCCAGAAGGCTATAACTGCGATAATGACAAAGCAGTTCTGGATTGACCTCTGGCGCACAATCGTCACCGCCGTGCGGGCGTTCTTCGATGTCTCATCGCTTGTCACCTTTATCATCATGCTCGCTGTCGTTGCGGGCCTTGTAGCCCTGATTTACGGCAACTGGGAAAAAATCAAGGACACGATAAAGTCAATCAACGACGAGATATCCAAGCTGTTCGGTGTCGGCGGCGATGCGGAAGAAGATGAGGACGGCGGATTCTTCTCTAAGCTCAAGAAAGACATAGAGGAAAAAATCAAGGAGCTTCGCGGCTCAATAGATGAGATTACAAAAGAGGTAGACAAAGAGATACGGGAGACCATGCGCGACCTGCTCCCTCCGGCTGAAGAGACAGCAGAGAACACCCGGTCCCTCAAGGAGCAGATGGAGCAGTTCCTTGGCCTCGCAGGACCTGCTCTTCAGCGGCAGGTCACAGCCGGAGAGCTGGCGTATACGTATGCCCAGAGGATGCCAGGCCTGTATCCCAGTGGCAACATCACAATCAAAATCCCTCCGATGGGCGGAGGCCCGATTGAGGATTACATCCGCAACGTAGTCGCTAGCGCGATAAACGACGCTATCGGCGGGCTTCTAGGCTCAAGGAGAATGTAAGGGGACGCGGTGGAAATCAAGGTCTACGCGGACATTCCGGAAAGCAGGCGGTTCTACGACCTGTATACGGACACGTGGGACTGGTCTCAGGCTGCCCCTATGCTCCTCAAGCAGCAGAGCGGCCTTACGGATTACTGGATTGACCCTATAACGCACACACTTATGCTTCGCCCTCTCCAGTTCCGTGCTGACTGGGCGAGGAACACAGGCATAGTTATAGACGGGGATACGGAGCGTGATTACAGGAGGCTCCGGAAGGATGCGTTCGTAAATCCGGATGACCCGCAGGCGCAGCTACAATGGGACGAAGTCGAGATTGCATCCTCCGGCGATTACTGGCTTGTGTCCCGAGGGCAAGAAGCCGCCTCCGTAGGTATCCAGACCGCGACTACTTATCCTGCCAATCAAGGCTTCGTCGTATCGCTTCGCAACTTCCGGTATGAGTCTGATTCCGACAGACTTGTAGAGATATACTTTGGCGGATTCAAGCTCGTCGTGTGGGGTAGCGGTCTGTCTGTTTTGTACCGCGAGGGCGAGAATGACCCGAAAAAGAAGCTGATAGGCGGCGGCTACATATCTGACAGGTTCATCTCTTCCGCACAGTTCAGCCTGCTTATCCTGCCGTGCAAGGATACGGGGATACTCATCTATTCCTCGCTCGGACACGGATGGTTCGCAACAGTAACAGAGTATCAGACGCGCGAGGCCGAAACCGAAGCCTCGGAAATGCAGCAGATTACTGCCCCTGGGCCTCTCACGGTCAAGTTCCCGGTGTCTCAGGCCTATGTGCAGGCCTGTCACACGCTGTTCCCGTCCTACTGCGAGATAGAAGCTCCTGCGAGGCCGATGCCGAGAAAACTCAGGGACTCGGAAGTCGCTGCGGCATACAGTCTAGCGCACACATTGCCGGGGACAGGCGTGGCGAAGAATCTTGTGGACGCAACCGGAGGACCGATTACCACGCAGACCTCCGCCTATCAGCTCAAATACATTCTCATCAGCACGCAGTATGGAGGAGCGCACGGAAACAGCCGCACACCTTTCGTCTACGGCGCTGAGCTAAGAATCAGCCGTGAGACTCAGCAGTATCAAGAAAAGATTCTCAAAGAGGTCACATCGGACATCGTAGCCTTGTCCATAGCTACAGCTGCCACACTTGAGGCAAAGGGCACGATTACTTTCAAGTTCGGGGAGTATTACTTCAACGACGCCGGGGGCGGGCCTCAGAACGTGTGCGCCGTTCGGGTCACTGCGGACGGGGAGGAAATCTTCTACGGATTTGGCACGGAACCCAAGATGTCCGATTCTCCAGACCCGGAAACGCGCAGGCTCACTTATACGCTTTCCGGCTGGGTATCGCATACATCCCGAATGACGATACTTCCGTCCCCCATCGTGCTCGACGGCAAGAAGTACGCAGATGTCTTCAAGTACGTCACCTACGGATGCGGGATAGACGACAACAGGGTTGCGACGCACGGCTACGTAGACCTGTCAGGCTCATACTCTGTCTCCGAGGAGGCAGGAAAGTATCTCAAGACTATAGACTACGGGGCCTCTGTCACAGACATCGTTCAGGCGATTGTGGAAGAGACCGGGTATGTGATAATGGAGGCTCCGGTCAACGGGAAGTGGATGCTCATAATAGCGGACCCGCTTTACTTCTCACTCCCCAAGCTAACGTATAGCAAGGTAACGAAGGAGACAGCGCTTCCGATTATGGACTGGAGCTACGAGAAGCTTCCGCCAATATGCAATGAGCTGAATGTCCTGTTCTGCGACGGAACAACATATCAGAACACCCTCATACGCATCAAGGACGAAGATGCTCAAAACCCACTGCTTCCAGTTGACCAGAGGAAGCCGAACTGGGTCGGCGAGGTCCGCAGAAGCATAGTCTACGACGAAAGGACTATGGCGTTCGACACGATGCTCGCACGTGCTATATCAAGGGCTGCCCGTCCCGGTGTAATGACGGAGCTTGAACTGTGCAAGTTCTCTAGCCTCTACTGCCCTGACATCAACCCGCTAGACACAATAATCGTAGAGTCAAACGACCCTGACGACCAGACAGCCGGGATTTGGCAAGTCTTCTCTGTTGAGACGGACTTTGAGCGCGCGACACCTGATTCTCAGTACGCCCGTTCCATCTCTACGCTAACATGCTACAGGGACTACAGGCTTGTAGAGCTTTACCGCAGACTTACGGAGGAGGAGTAAATGCCGCTACCGCTTTTCGTCCCATACGCGTTCACCGTAAGGACGTATTACAATATCACGAAGCAGCTGAGCGAATGGTGGCACTCCCGCCGTGGCATGGGATGGAACGCAACTTCCATATCGTACGCCGTAGACCCTTCGAACCTGACACAAACAAGTGTGGTCCGGCGTAAGTATACGATTCCGGAAGTGTACCCGATGCTCAGGGCGTTCGACGTGACACCTAACGTCCCGTTTATTCCGCTCAATATCCACAGCAGGGGAGAGTACATTCCTGGGTCCATGTTCGGGAAGCATTCGCCTACATCTGCGAATAAGCCTGAGCCTCAAGCTGAAAAGAAGGTACAAGCCCAGGATTCCGAAAATCCGAATCGCGGGAAGTGTGACGGGACAGCAATAGCAATCAAGCTTTACGATTTCAAGGACATAGTCACACCGTACTATGTGCTCGACGACAACGACCAGATATAGCCATGGGACTCAAAGCTGGCCCGTATCACATCGCCCTGACTCCGACGCAAAAGCTTCAGGTCCAGGCCCTTGTCACCTTTCACGCGTTCAATCCTGAGCCATGGGATTGGCCTCACTTCACGTTCTCCTGCGGCCCGATAACGGCAGCCCTTTACAGGACGGGGGGGTGGTACGGCGTTCCCGGACCGCTCACATTAGGGGGTTACCTTGGAGTCGGCGGGAATCTGGAATACGTAGAGTCGAGCGTCGAGATAACGCAGTGGCCGTATCCCCCCGGAGTCACCATAGAACTTGCGTGCACGCTGCCGTGTAGACTCTTTTGTTCGCATACCGTCTTCACGCGGTATCACGACGACGGGAGGACTTGGGCGCGTGAGCCTGTAGAGACGATAGACCTCCGCGACTACCACAACGGCCACTTCTACTGGCTGATATGGCCGGAAGAGGAGCCTGTCAAGGGCTATTTTCGCATAGGCTCGCAACAGTTTCCGTTCGAAACGCAGGCCTCATCGCTCGTCAGGCCGCTGACGCGGATGCACCTCGGCGCGCACTCGCTCGCGAGCGTTGATTCAGACAGTCCCGTTACAGCACGGCTTTGGTGCGCGGGCAACCCTCATTTCAGGCAACGCGTGGAGGAACGCGCTCACCCCAACGACCCGAACAAGAAGTTCGTGTGCATCGTAGATTCCGACCAGGTCACAGCGTACTGCGAAGGTGAGCAGTGGGTTGAGTACATCACTGTTTCCATTGAGGCGGAGCCTGCAAGGACGCTGAAGGTTACGACAACAGCGACAGACCAGCTCGGGCGCTCAATCCCCTATACCGTCCCAATGACTCCCGCCGATGGCCCGCAAGTGTACGGACACGACCTCACTGTGGCACGGGATTGGCCTGACGGTCAACCTCTGTATCCTACAGCACCAGGCACAATGACCCGCAGGGCATCATCGTATTTTCTGGCCGTCGGCGGGAGGATACACGGTGTCGCGCTGACTCCTGTATACGACAGCGTGAACGAGATAGAGAATCCGGGAGTAGGCTTTATCCTGCCAAAGGCATCTCTAGAAGAGCGCAATCTCAATCCTGACATATACAGATGCCCGCTCCACATTCAGGAGCTTGAGTTTGCGTCCTGCAGAGTCTTTACGCGCGGGCAGTACTACATTCTGCATGGGTGGAGTGGGGTTGGAGGCACCACGGTCACATACGCCTCCGGGAGAATGCAGGTATCCGGAGGCACGTGCACTATCAGCCGTTCGCTTTCGCTGCAAGATAGCATCAGGCAAGGCCGCTTCCTCAGAATAGTTTTCTACTCTTACTACACAGGAACGGTCACAGCGCAATACGCCGGGAAGAGCTGGAGCGTTCAAACGCAGGAATCTGATGGTAAAAGATACTGCGTCATAGACACCTGCTGTCCTCACGGGTCAAAGGGATTGGCCCTGGACTACACCCGCTATCAACGCGAGTATTCCGGAGGTCAGCAGTCCGCGTCTCAGGGCGATTGGGCGTGGGGCCTTGAGCCGGGAGCAAACCTGCAGCTCACATTCGAATCAAACGTCGAAATAGAGTTTCTTGGCTGGGTGCAGAACCAAGAGAACCCTGTTGCGCTGGTGAACACAGTGGCAACGGTCGAAGAGCCATTCCGCGTAGAGGACGAGGACATCTTCGAAGTCTACGCACAGCGCGCCGTAGCGGTCATTGCAAACGGGAAAGTAGCTGTAGACGAGCCTGCAGGAACAATCAAGCGGGCACTCAAAGATGAGGCGAGGGCCGTGACCCTGTCATCTATGTGGCAAGACGCGATAGACAACAGGAAGCTAAGGGACGGGCTTATATACCTTGAGCCCATATCCGAGAACCGTGTCACACGGTCCTATGGTGGCATGACGTTCTACGAAAAGTACTGCACGAATGCGCTTCCAGCGTATATGATGCTTCCGGGAATCTACGGAGTAAGCGAAGACAGGATAATCATCCCGGCTGCGCTAACATTCGACAGGGTATATCTCGACACTGGGGTGTCTCTCGACCTTAGATGCAGTCTCGTATTCGGCGGAAGCGCGATAGGAATCGCGGCCTCGGAGACCGAAGGGGTACCAGGGGTCAACGTGTCAGCGGTCTATCAATCAACAGTAGACACAGTGCAGACAGGGTCGGGGGGCACATACCGCCTCCCGTCTATCTCGGGGTTCTACAGGCATACGCGGAAGTTCAAATACCGCTTCGAGAGCCAGCAGGTAACAGAGCAGGAGGCGAGACAGGAGCTTTTCCACCGTGTATCGCACGGGGTAGAGGTAGAGCCTCAAGAATCGCAGATTCTTGCTAGCTCGGACTATGGGACGACCGAAATGGTTCTGCTTACTCCTGCTAAGCAGACACGGTTTCTTGATGCGCGTTACGGTCTGTCCGCATCGCGCGGGGTGCAGTTTCAAGGAGAGAGTGCATCCATAGAGACGGGCGACACAAAGGACGGAGTGTTGCATCTTGCTTACGAAAGTAGCGGCTCTGTCTACTATATCAAATCACAGAACAGGGGGGAGACGTGGGGTAACCCGATGCAGATAGCGACAGGAACAAAGCCGGTCCTGCGTCTGAACCGCCACTTAGGGGTGCTTGCCTTAGGCTACATACGTGGTGGAACAATCTATATGAGACAGTCGGACGCATCCGGTTTCGGGAGCGAGCGTGCCGTCCAGACACAAGCACAGCCTGTAGCATTCACATACGAGTTCATGCCGGACGGCTCCATCTCGCTTGTGTATCAAGACGGTAGCGGGAATCTTAGATACGTCAAGTCTTCCGACAACGGCCACACGTGGACGGAATAGATGCCTGAAGAGCTTTACAATCTACAGACCAACGCGCTTCAGCTCGGCACGCGCGAGTACTTCTACAACGTCAAAGAGAAGTACAACACAGCGCTACAGCAGGCCAGGGCAAACGACCTAATCCTCGAAATCCACGGGGATTACACGACGCGGTTCTCGGTCAAACCGGGCAGACTAGCTGGAAGCCCTGACATTGAAGTAACCGGGAACGGCTCTACAATCAAGCTCCCGCAGGGCACTGTCCTGTGCCTTCCACGCAACGTGCAGGGAGACCCGAACCTGCGGCGCGTCATCTTCCGGACGGACCAGGACGTGTCTTACAGCGTCTCGATACTCAACAACGGAAAGTACTGGCTGTTCGCTGGGTACACATACTCCTCGACGCCTACTCTCTTCGCCCGGACCGGAGCGACACCCCCCGCGGAGCACAACGCCGCCTGCATCGCTTACTTTACAGTCCTGGGCGGCAAGGTTGACACAATCACGGCGTATGCTCCACAGCCAGACGACTGTTTTTCTGAGATAGAACGGCGCACAGGAGCTTTTACCGCTGACATGTCGCGGGCAGATGCAAGTGCCTGGGCGGCCTAGGAGGACTTCATGCCACTAACACAGACACTTGAATATCAGAGCGTAGTCACGTCGTCCTGGCTCAACGAAGTCAAGGACAAGGCGGAATACACGTGTATCGTGATTCCGCTTCCTGCATTCACGGGGGGCTCTACCGTGCGTAGTGCGATTGTTGGAATGGCTACCACGCATCCCATTGTCATAACACATGTCGCAGTTGCGTGTGACACTGTGCCTTCCGGGACAGGGATGAGCGTGATGCTGCGCAAGAAGCCGAACGGGCAGAGTGCTGTGGATGTATTGAGCAGCGCGATTGACCCTACAACGCTTACGGCATTGACGCCGTCGGAGGGGAGCGTGAACTCCTCTAATGCTTCTGTTGCGGCCAACGACGCGATTTACGTTGAGCTTAGCGCTACTACAGTCTCAACGAACTGGACAGGCGGATGCATGACGATATGGGCAAGACACGCCTGACGGGCATAATAACAGCGACGCGTCTGCTTGAGCTTGCCTGTATCGTATTGCTCATCGCGACGTTCTTAGGCCGCGCGTCCGTAAGCGCAGACGGGTCTGAAATCGGGGAAGCTATGACGGACTCGTTTGCCCGTACGTGGCAGACGTTATCCGTTGCGATAATTTCCATCTGCGGTGCTTACATCGCTTACAAAACACGCGCTCTCGCGATATGGCGCGAGACAGCGCAGGCATTGGAGGCTAGATGTGCTGCTCTTGAAGTTTCGCTGTCGGAAGAAAGGGAGAAAAGGACGGCGTTAGAAGTACAGGTCGCCACTCTTTCTCAGAAGACGGACATCACCCCTCTATTGGAGCTTATGACCAAACACCATGACACAGTCACCAAGCTTCTGGAGGACATCTGCATAAGAAAGTGAGCTGATATGGAAGGAGTCACAACTCTTACAGACCTTGCGACTGTCGGCGGGCTTGCTACAGCTACAACGCTTGTCGTCGCGCTTCTCAAGCCAGTGCTCGGAGTATCCGGAAGGGGGACGCATGCGCTTGCGCTCGCTGTAGCGTTTCTGCTCGCCGTAGCCTCGAAGTTCTTCGGAGGAATCCAGTCCGACTGGATTGAAATCATCTTCAAGTCCGTGCTCGCTGCCGCATCGTCCGTAGGCCTGCATCAGGCTACGGTCGGAATCAAGAAGGAGTAGAAAGATGTTCTCTGCGCTCAGCCTCGGTCTGAAGATTGCAGTGTTTCTTGCCTCCATCAAGCTCGTCGGCTCCGAAGGCTCCACCACAATCAAGGGGCTGAGGCTTGGCGGCAAGGAATACGAACTGCATCTTACGGCGAAGCGGGTGAAATAGAATGAGCTTACGCGAACCGCCGCGGATAACGGATATAGACAGCCTGGAGCCATACGTTGCCGGGCGTGTGCGCCGCATTCTTGCGCGTCTGCAACGGATGGGTTTGGACCCTGTTGTGGTAGAGGCACGGCGCACGCCGGAGCGGCAAGAATGGCTCTACGGCATCGGGCGCACGCACTCCAAGCATAGACAGCCTGTTACCTTCACACGGAACAGCCGCCATCTCGTGGGGAAGGCTGTAGACATAGTAAGCCGGAGCAAGGGATGGAGTGACCCGAAGTTCTTCGACGCGCTCAAAAAGGTTGCGGAAGAAGAGGGTATGTCAGTCCCCTATTCCTGGGACCGTGCGCACGTAGAATGGCGAGGATAGGTAAGGGCAAGGTTGACAGCACGAACAAGGAAGGTGAGACGCCCCCCGGATTACGGGGAGAGGCTCAGACGCGCATCTGAGCTCGTAGACAAAGGAATGACGATACTGCAGGCGGCCACGGAGTGCGGAATCTCCACAGGCCGCCTTTCTGAATTCCGGAGGGGACTGTACGTCCTTCCGGAGACATGGGAGGAAGCAGCTGCGCAGCTCGAAGAGGAATGCCTGTCAATCATCCGCAAGGCTTACAGGCGTCCTTCGCGCAACGCCGTTATAAAGACAAAGTTCCCGTGCCGCGTGATATTTTTAGACGACATCCACATCCCGTTCACGGACTTCGATGTCATACGCGAAGTAGTGCAGCGCGAGAACGGCGCGGACATACTTGTTACCTTCGAGGCGATAAATTACGACTCTTTCGCCCGGTTCGACCAGACGTATCTTTCTGATGCAGACGCAGAGGATTCCTCCACCATCTCCCTCTTCGAACATTTGAAGTCCGCGTTCGGGCGAATCGTATTCGGAACGTCGAACCATGTGGAGAGGCCTCTCAAGGCCCTTATCAGGAGTCTACGTCCTGAGCAGCACGAGTACTTCCTCTCCCGTGTCAAGACGCTCGCAAAGGCGATTCAGGACGCCGGGGTTGAGCACATAGACAATCAAATCATCCGCATCGGCAATGCAATCTTCTGCCATTACGACCGTGCGCTCATATCTCCCGGCAAGACCCCGGAACGCGCCTGGGATAGGATAAACGCGTACTGCGACGTCTTCGGTTGGGGTGAGGACAAGATAGCCGCAGTCTTCACCGGCCACAATCACCGCGTCGTTCAGACCCCTATGCCCGGCGGAAAGGGATACCTGTACGAAGTCGGATGCTCCTGCTACATCCCGCCTTACGCCCTCGACCATGCCAAGGGCGGGGCCTGGACGAGCTATAGGATGGCAGTCGGCTACGGCATCGCGGTGTTCGACAGCAAGGGGAAGATAGACCTTACGGAGTCACGGAGCGTGCATCTCGGTTGGGCACGCCTCCCGGACCGGCTGTAAAAAAGACCGGCCTAGTGTGCAGTTCCCGCCGCGTAGCGGGCCTAGGCAAGGCCGGTTTGCTATTTCAGTTGTACCACAAAACGCCTCTACGTTGCCCTCACAGCGCGTGAAAAACGCGGGGAGGCACCGGAATACCCCCAGGCATCTAGACGCGCTGTACGGTCAATCTAGGGGCATTTGCGGGCATTCTAGAAAAAGAAGGAGGGAGCGCGGCTGGCTACGCTCCCTCCTTGGGGTAGGCTCGCGTTGCTGGAGGTGTAGTGAACCAGACGCTATCTACAAGGAGGTACCGAGGACTGTCTGGTTATATGTTACACTACACAGGGCGATGCGTCAACATACCCCTTCCGTTCAAGCTCTTCCATCTCGTCGTCCGACAGGTCAAGCCACATCTCGTCGAGAAACATCGCAGGGTCATATCCGCCGTAGCGCACGAACCTGCGGTCTCCCCATCTGTCTTCCCGTGGGCTTTTCACGTCTCTCATATATTCTTCCCATACCTTCAGGAAGACAGGCAGGGGATACGCGGGATGCCCGAGGCGTCTCCGGAGAAGCTCCAGCAGCACGCCGTCTAGCTTGCCCTCTTCGAGCAATGTGTGTAGCCGCTCCGATACGTTCGTGTGCGGGCCACAGTAGAAGTTGCACGCTTTTCGAAGGACGTAGGCCAACCCGTGCTTCTCTACAAGCTCGCGTATGCTGTATTTGCTAGGCCCTTTTGCTTTTCGTGTCAGACTCATTCCGATGCCTCTAATATGTCCTGCGCCATGCAGGATGCTACGGCAAGCGCTTGCCATTCGTCGTTCTTCAACCCGTACAGCGGCCCTGGCTCCTTAGACGTCCCGACTGGCCCGTACAGCTCTATCATCTTTGCTCTGATAGCGGAATCGTTCGCCCGCACGGTTCCGCAAAGGTTCCGCTTCACCATCCACCTCTTGTACTGCTTTACCCCGCTTACTCCGTACCTGCTCTCTGTAAGTGAGGCTAGCTTCCCGGCGAAGAATCCAGCCCAGTAGGCTGTTTCGAGAACCTCGTTGCCTATCGGCATCCCCATGCTATGCGGGACTTCAACAGCAACCCACACGCGCTCTAGCACGATTGTGTTTATCACGCGCTCTATGCTCTTCAGGACAGACGTGTTCGGCGCAATCGCGTGCTCCAGCACCTCCACCTTGCCGTCCTTGTAGAACACGACGGCGACAGCTGCGCTTTCGAGCGGCCCAGGGTCTATCCCTACTATGATTGCCCTGTCAGAGGCACGCTTTGTCTCAAGGTCTATAACTCTAGGCACGGAGCCGCACCTTCTATCCTGTCCCTTGCAATCCCGATGTACTGCGGATTGATTTCTATTCCCACGAACTTCCTGCCTAGCCTTTTGCAGGCTACGCCTGTCGTCCCCGTGCCGCAGAACGGGTCAAGCACAATATCTCCCGGCTTTGTACTCGCCTTTATGCACCGCAACGGAAGCTCTTCCGGAAACGCAGCCGTATGCCCGTCTACTCTCAGGAGTCTCCTCATGCCCTATGTCGTCGTATCCGTATGACCTGAGTCCGTAGTACGGAGGACTTGTCACTATGCACTGCACGCTCTCAGGGTCAAGCGTCTTCAGAATCTCCCTGCAGTCCCCCTGCAAAACCCCGTGTTCAATCAATCCGCTTTACCTCGCATCCTGCGGGGTTCTTCTTCTTCCACTTAGTAAGAGCTGCGTTGCAGTCGTCGCAGAACAGGAATACTTTCATCCTGCCGTGCGGCAGCCACTTGATTGCCCGTGTGTACGGAGGCTTCACTTCTCCACCGCATCCTTCGCATCTTCGAACCAACTGTTCACAGCTTGCTCTGCCCATTCCGAGAACTCCATAGGCGCTATCACGCATACGTAGGATTCCGCGTCTCCGTGTGGGCGCACAGCTACAGGCTGCATCTCTTTCTCAATGTAGAGATTCACCTTATCTGTTCTGCATCCCTTCACAGCGTCGTGTAGATAACGCCTGTTCAGGATTATCGCGAACCCCCCGGAGCCTTCAGGCTCCACATCAAAGCCTGTTGCGAAGGAACTTCCTGTATGCCCGCAGGCGGCCACACAAAGCTTGAGCGCGTTTCCTGCATTCCTGCACTCCAGCCGCACGCGGTCCAAGTCCTTCCTCGCGAATGGCAGGCATCCGTCCAAAGCCTGAAGCAGTTCTCCCGCGCTCACACACACCCATTTATCTGGAGCTGATTCTATGACCTTCGAGTATTTGCAGTACTGCGTCCCATGCGTGGAGATGACGACTACGCTGTCCGCGCTTTCTATCTTCGCAGTCCCCGACTCAGCGACTGTTATCTCAATGCTTCCGGTAGACAAAGCGCAGATTTTTTTGACGATTCCACACATAGACCTCGGGACAAGAACGCCAGGGCACTCGCCTTCGAGTGGCATCCGGTATACAGCGAGGATGTAGGAATCCGTAGCTGCTACAGATGCAGGGTCGTCCCCGCATCCAATCCACACGGACCCGCGGATATTCGCCAGCTCCGCTACGTTTGTCGCAAACTCCGTCCGCTCTATCGCATCAAGGAGCTTCTGCGGGTCTGCTGTTATTTTCCTCCCGGATATCTCGGGAACGTCCGGCACAGCATCGTCGTTCAGCGTCGGAAGCTCTACACGCGCTCCTCCGCATCGGACTACAACGGCATTCTTCTGTACTTCGAAAGACACGCTGTCAGCGTTGCCTTGGAGGATTGAAGAGGTGAGCGCGTCCGTCTCCACGCACCGCAGCCACTCGTCTCCCACGGTGCAGTCTATGCTTCTCGACGCAAACACAGCCCCATCCGTGCCTGTTATCCGTAGCCTCCCTCCGGACACTTCTATCCTTGCGCTCTCGTGAAACACAGCCGTCGGCCTCTTAGACATAGCCACAGAGACCAGCTCTACAGCCTTCTGAATCTCTTCCCTGCTTACAGTCGCCATCGTCACTCCTCAATTCCAAGCTCCCGCTGCGCCAGAAACGCAGACAGCCTTTGATTACACAAAGACGCTTGACCTCCTCCCCCGCCTGAAGGCGGGAGATTCCATTCCATCTTCCCGCCAAAGCGCAAGAGGTTGCGCTTCTTGCTACACCGCCGCTTGCGCAGCGGTTTTGCGTACACGCTTCAGGGCCGGGTCATACGGCCCGCCCGCTGAAACCTCAAGCTCCAGCTGGCAGCACAGCCCATGCCAGTCGCGAATGTTCATCGCGGGCGTTGGCATTGCGAATGGTTTGGTTTATCCAGGCCGAGCCGATTTCGATATCGGCAAACGCCTTAGACGTCAAGACGCGGCGTTGCTCTTTTGGCATTGCAAGAATTCGGTTGGCAACCTCGGTGTTTAGCTTTTCAAGACGCGCAAAGAGTTCCGCTTTTGAGCGATTCAGCCGCAGGAATGGAAGTTTGAGTGTCTTGGTGAGCGTTGCCATTTATACACTAAATCTTCGAGAAACGCGCCTCATATCCCCGCCCTAAAGGACGGGGCTTTACGGCGCTTTTGGGTAAAGCATTGTTACCTCTCTCTCGCCTTGCGGCGGCTATTTAGCCCTTCGCCGCTGACTGGCCGAGGGACCGGGGACTAGGGCGGCATCTCCGGTATCGCTCTCCCTGCCACGGAAGCCAGTTCAGCATCTGTGGCTAGTCAACCGTTTTGTCTCGCTGAACCCGCTTGGCTTGCGGGTCTTCGCAAGCCCCCGACTTTAGTCGGGGGTGGTTGACTTGACTGGCTCCTTACCCTGCAGAATCCGCACCTGACGGCGCATAGCCTCTCCGCCTTCGGCGTCGTAGATGCAAAGCATCTGAATCGCGCCCTCTATCACGCCGTCGTAATACGCTTTCGTCCCTTTTGTGTTCATCCCAGCAGCGTAGCCTGCCGCATACCCAGCGTCGTAGCTTGCCTGCACAAACTCCGCAGCGCACGAGAAGCCAGACCCCCATGCGCTGCGGCAAAGACCTAGGACACAGACAAGCAACGCAAACCACAGGCACGCTGCAAGCACGATTGCGAGCAACACTGCGCGAAGCGCTTTCATTTGTCTACTCCTAACAACCTGCGCATCTCGTGCACCGCACTCCATACAGCCTCCGAAGCCTTCTCCACGTCGTAGCCTGCCGACAGGATTGCATCGAGCCTTCCCGCTACGCGGCTCAGGTCCGACAGCGCGAGAACAGCAAGCTTCGACACCTCCGGATTGCCTGTCGCGATAGTCCAGCCGTCACGTCCCGACATCTGCCCAAAGCTCCTCCGTAGAAATCTGCAGGCATTCGTCCCCACGAGACGTGAGGGCGAGAGATACCTGCGGAGGGCGCCCGACTTCATGCTCGAACACTACCCTCCGCACATTGCCTATCTCTTTTCCGGTCTCCGCATCGTATACGCGGGTCCCGTTTGGAGTACCGTCGGCAATGATTCTTACTTTCATTCCTGAACCCCAAGGTCAACAATCGTAGCAGGCTTGCCGTCAACTTCTCCATGAGTGACTGGGTACCTTGCGCCTTTCCTGCGCTGCACACCGAGGAGCCGTAGAACGCAGGTAACCGTGATATACCTGCGGGCAGACTTGCGCATCTTGCCTAACCTGTAGCCCTCGCCTTCCGTGATAGCTATCTGCTTCGTGTCCTCGTTGTAATACATGCTCACGCTGTCGCTCTTAGGAATATCGTCTTCGTGGAAAGACAGCACGATGTTCCGGCCTCTCGACAGGCACGTGCAGAAGCCCCTGTCATACTTGGCGCGGCCCGCGCGCTTGATATCCACCTTCTTCCAAGTCATAGCATCCTCCTGATTGTGTCGTACATACAAGACAGCCCTGCTCGTAGTGTCCTCCTGGTGGCCTCCCTAGACGCCACACGGCTAACTCGCCAGACAGCAAGCAGGAAGGCGGAGGGGTCTACCCCCTCCGCCTTAGTTTTTCCGCGTCGAACACGTGCCACACTGCGTTCTTGTCGAAGTCGTCGGTGTGGCTGCTTATGTATCCCTCTATATGCTCGGGACTGCTACGCGCATACGTAGCTCCCTCGCGGGTCAATACATACACCCTGTCCCCGATACACACCACCTCCTTCGGAGCTACGAAGTCCTCGTAGTACAGGTTGTGCCTTCTTAGCTTTGAGGATATCTCAAGCTTTTCCTTTACAGGAGCATCCTTCGCCCGCTTCACGCTCTCCGTGTACCGGAGAATCTCTTCGTCTGTAGCTTCTCGCGTTCCCCGCACAGGCCTGAGAACAACGCCGTAGCTGTCCCTCCACACTCCGTCGGCATCTACCGACCAAGTATTTGTCCAGTCCATTCCGTAGCCAGAGTAGTCGCGGCTCCGGTACTCGACAGGCGTGAATTCGGGAAACTCTACCTCTTCGCACACAGCTAATACAGCCTCTTCCGGGACGATTACGCCGTCCGACGCAAGCTCCGCTAACACACACAGCAGCTCGTAAGAGCTCAGACCGTCCCAAGACTCCCCGCCCCTAGGCACAGACTCACATCCGCATTCGGACAACATCCTCTCCCGCATAAGCATCGAATCCCTTATGTCATACAGCGTCGCGTACTCCGGAAGGGAGACAGGAGGGATGTAAACGTCCGGCCTGAACCTGCACACCTCTATGCAGTATCCGTCCGCTCTACGCACGAACGCGACATCGGATACGAGCATAAGGGGGGAGCAGGACGGCATACCTTAGTCCAAGTCATCCTCGTCCTCGCAGCTCGCCAAGTCTTTCTCGATGTGATACAGGTTCACATTCGCTCTGCGAAGCTTTCTGCATGCCTCGCTAACCCAGGCCTTGGAATACGCTTCGTCCAGTACGCTCCAGCTATTCCTGACAGCCTGAAGGAACGCCTCGGCCTCCTCCGCAATCCCGGAAATACACAGCGGAGCTCCCTTCTTTGTAAAGGAGACGTTCAAAATATTCACACCCTCGGGAACGAACTCGACCGAGCATCCCAGCCCTACGCCGTTAGAAAGCTCCGTGTGCAGGTTCAGGAACTCGTCGCGCCTGTTTCTCTTGAAGTCCACGAAATGGCAGTTCACGCTCCAGCTGCGCGTAAGCGAATCGTTCACCCTCCCTGTAAGCACGACTTCGAACCACGGCTTGACAGGAAGCTCTAGAATCCTGTCCCTGATTTCCTTTACAGCCTCAAGTGTGCTGTCCAGAACGTCCTCGGCTTGAGATGCAAGCTCTTTTACATCCTTCTCAGACATCGTCTGCACTCACCTTCCAATCGTCTTTCCAGTCGTCCTTCCAGTAATCCTCGTCCCCGTAACCTGAGAACATCTCGCAGGTACGGGCGAACCCGAAAGCCTCTATCATATCGGCAATCGTGATTGCGACTCCGGCTGCGTACCACGCAAGCCCGTTCACATCCTTGAGAACACGAGTCACGCTTTTCTTGCCGAACCTGTCTTCGAGCGCATGCTTGATTGCGCTATGAGATACCGGAGCGCGTGAGCAGAGACTCGCCATAACAACGCTCGGGGGCAGCATAAGAACCCTGTCGCCCCGGAACGCTGCCGATATCAACCCCGCATAAAACGCTCTCCGCATAGCTCCGGGGTAATGCGGATGCGGTTGCCACAGTCCTAGAACAGGCGGAAGCTCTTCAGATGTTTGAAGTGCGTCCACGCTGTCCGCTATCCAGCAGGCGAATGCGTCGTAACCCGCTCTCTTTGTCTCAAGCACGCTCTGCTCCGCAAGCCCCCACACGACGCAGTAGACTTCCACAGGGTCTATGTAGACCCCGCAGATTCTCACAGCTCCTCCAGGTCCTCCTGTATATCCGTGACAGCGAACGCGGCCTTTTCAAGGTCTTCGAGGATTTTGTCCCCGTAACGCTCGCCAAGCTCCATCACAAGCTCCACCAGCTTGCGTGCGGACTCCACGCTCACGCCCGTCTCAAGGCAGCGCGTAAGCATCACGAACATCGGAGTCTCCGAAATCGCGGTACACGCAAAGCCTACGACCTGCACCGCAAGCCTGTCGAGATACAACTGCCCTTTATGTCGCGGCGTCTTCTTCGCGAGCCTGCATCTCCAAATCTCCTCGCCCCCGCTCTCCTTGACTACGACATAGTCCTCGTCTCCGCACTCGTAATAAATCCCGATAGGAGCGCGTTCGAGGAACTCCGACAGCCACCGCTCAGACTGCTCCGCGTTCACAGCAGATTCCATTACCACCTGTTCCTCCTGTACACAGACCGCAGAGTACGCATTGCCTCCGCAATCGTGTATATATGCCCGCCACACGAACTGACTCTGGTCACATACTCCTGCAACACAAGTGCAGCTTCGTCCTCAGAGCATCCTGAATCACACAGTGCTGCGCACAGCCAGAACCCTGCATTGTTCCTGCCTCGCGCAGCCTTTCTTACAGCAATGTCCACAAGCCTCTCCGGGCTTAGACTCATTCTATCACAAAAACATCTTGATGTCAAGACGTTTTTTTGCTGCTGGCGATTTTTTTCTAGTTGCAAAGTCTCCGCCGCGATTGCGTCCGTACAGTCGTACGCGATGCCTGAGCGGCTAAGGAATACGCAGGGCGTGCCCGGCTTATGCGAAGGCACGAGATATGCTCTCGAAACATCGCTGCACTGCCTGTCTGCAGGGATGCCGCGTCTGTCGAGCCACTTACACATCCTCCTCCAGACGCCTCTCCATACATCAGCCGGACAGTCCTGCATAAGAGGCACGATTATGCGATAGCGCATACCGTTGCCGTCGTCGCTCCATGTCGTATGCATCGCGCACGCAATCCCGGACAGCAACCGGAACGCGTCCTCTATGCGTATCGCCGCAGAGTCCACATCGGCGGCGAACATGCAGATGGACTGCACGTTAGCCGAACACCTGTCTCCGAGCACGGCAGCTGGAACCCAGGCCGGGCAGGAGAATTTTTCCGCAGTCTCGCACCGGACGGATTCCAGCCACCGCGTGAACTCATCCCACGTTCCCTGCAGCGTCTTCCCGCTCTTCGTGTACAGGTTCGGATACAGCGTGTAGCGCAGAATCCTTTCCGTACCGTTCACGTATCACCTCCTGCACGAACCCGGCTGCGTGCTGCCCGGGATATCCACGGTGCCTCCAGTCTCTTAGACCACGTTCCTCCTTGAACCGCAGATAACGCTCGACTACATCCTGCGGGATGCGGAAGTACTTGCCTTTATGCTCCCCTATTCCTGCGTTACAAAGAGACACCGCGACTTCGCGCGGCATCCCGATGCTCGCAAGGTCCTTCGTGTGCACCCAGCCCTTCGCGCATTCGAGAATCTTGGCGCGATACTCTGGAGCAGCCCGGTCCACAGAGCACATCCACCACAGGTCTTCGATAAGCGAGTCCATATCCTCCGCACGCCACATACCGGCAACAGGCTTCACACGTGTGAAGTCGCGCAGCCGCACGTATGATATGCCGAGCAAAGACCTGAGGTCGCACTGCCTGACAGCGCCGCTCCGAAGCTTGCGTCTAGCCCTGGAGGCGTGATACTGTATCGTCTTCTTGCCGACATTCAAAGCCTGCTGCAACTCCTCGTTCGACATAGAGAGACAGTTCTTCTCTATGAACTCCCGCTGCTGTTGCGTCAGGCTTCCTGGGCGTTCACGCTTCTGCCAAGACGATGAACCCTTTACTTTCATAGTGTCCTCCGTTTGTATTCACAGAGATCGCCGCCCGGAAGCCCCCGCCTTTAGGCGAGGGGAGGAAGGGCGGCTCCCGCACTTGCGAGATTGAGGGTTTCGTGTTATAATCAGAACATGAACCTGACGCTGATGGTCAAGCTTCAACCGACGCCCGAGCAGGCCGCCGCCCTTCTGGAGACGATGGAGCGGTTCAACGCGGCGTGTAACGCTGTTGCCGAAGTCGCCTTCCGGGAGCAGACGGCCAACAAGATCAGGCTCCAGAAACTCGTCTACTACGACATCCGGGAACGGTTTGGCCTGCCTGCTCAGATGGCCGTCCACGTCATCAGCAAGCAGCTGGTCGCGAAGGCCAAAGGCACCGGTCGCGGCATCGCCCCGGAAAACCTCAAGGGCATCCGCGAACGGCTCTCGGTTGAGAAGGCTCAGCGTCGCGTCCAGCACAGTTGGGCGTTCCATCAGCTTCGCTCCTTCGTCGAGTATAAGGCTCGTCTGGCAGGCATTCCGGTGATCCTTGTCGATCCCCGGAACACCTCCCGGACCTGCCCCGCCTGCGGGCATGTGGCAAAAGCCAACCGTCCGTCGCAGGCGCATTTCCGGTGTATCGGCTGCGGCTTCGCTGGGCCGGCTGATACCATCGCTGCTCGCAATGTTGCGAGCAGGGCTGCCGTCATGCAGCCGTACGCGGCGGGCCAACCGGCCTAGCTGCAAGCCCCTGGCTTTAGCCATGGGGTTCATGACGATAGTCCTAGTCTGTATAGTCGTTACTGTTGAATATCATCCTGACAGGGTCGAACCATAACAGACCGGAACCTACTCTTCCGTCACGGTTCTTGTCTATATAGAACCGTGTCTCACGCTCTCCGATAGACGTGTCACGCTCAAGAAGAATAATCACATCCGCAGCCTGTTCTATACCTGAACTCTCTTTCAGGTGATACATTCGCGGACGCCTCTTCTTCGTATCGTCGTATTCCGACGCCTGTCGTGAGAGTTGACTTATCAGGAACACACGAAGGCCTAACTCCTTCGCAAGCTCTTTCGCAGCATTCACGACACTATCTATCTGCAACCGTCTGTTATCAGACATCTGTCCTCCGATGAGCTGCAGATAGTCCACGAACACGTTCTTCGCGCCGGTCTGAGAAACAAGCGCACGGACGCGCATCGCGAAGTTCGCGTCCGTGACGTCGCTCCTGTCGTCATACCAGATACGCCCGTAGTGCTGTATGTTCGCAATGTCCGCGAGCACGGCGAAGTCATCCTCGGACAGCTCTCCCGACTTCATCTTGACGGTAGATATCCCGGTTTGCGCAGCAATAGCGCGTCTTGCGAGCCTGTCTGCCGCTGTCTCGATTGACATTACGCCGCAAATCTCACCCGTTTTCGCAAGATTGTTCGCAATCTGCTCCATCAAAACAGTCTTCCCGGTACTAGGCGTAGCAGCTATAACAACAAGTGTCTTCGGTTCTATTCCTTCGAGTATCGCATCTATTGCGTGTATTCCCGTATATGCAACTTCTCTCGGTTGCGTAGTCGAAAGTGCGTCGAAAAGCACGCAAGCAAGTTCGTGTCTTGAGATTGCCCTGCGTGCCTTCGCAGCTCCTTTCGAAACGCTGTCCGCTACTGTCTGAGCGAACCCGGCCAAGTCGTCCGGGTCCATCTCCTGCAGGCTCGTCGCTGCGCGTGCAAGCTCTTCGGACGCACGGAGCAGGCGTCTGCGCAGCATGTACTCACGCGCTTTCTCGACGTATGTCTCCGCAGGATTCTGCAGCACTATGCTCGAAACCTTTTCGACATACTCCTCCTGCATCTTCAAGTCTGTCGCAAGCATCGCCCTGTCCGGGACGATGCCCTGCTCTATGCAGGCGCGTATCCGTTCGTACACGGATAGCGCTGCCGGTTGCGTGAACATCTCCGCGTCCATCTCGTAGCGGAGCATAGCCTCAGGGTCACGAAGCAGCAGCGCGATAACAGCGTCTTCTACGTGGACGTTGCGTATGTGTTCGCTCATCGCTTTTGCCTCTATTCTCCTCCTTGCGCTTCCCGGTATACGCACCTCTTGAAGTGTTCCGGGTCGTAATGCGCGGCAGCTGCCCCGTACTCCTCGTCCCGGAACCACGCGACGAGCACGGACTCGACGAATCCCGGGTCGAACCTGTAGACCAGGCTGTACATCGTCCGGCTCACGTCCGGAGGCGGCACCGCAAATCTCTTCTTCCACATCCGTTCGAAAAGCAGCTTGAGCCGCACGGCATACCTGCGGCGGAACTTATGCGCCTCCAAGGCAAACCTCCTCCGAAAACCCCTCCCCCCCCTTTGTAGGTCCCCTCTCCCCCTTCCTCCCTTAGGAACCCTCTATCCCCCTCTCCCCCCTATAATCCCCCCTCTCCCCAAAAGAGGGGGGTACCTAAAACGGTACTCTGTACTAAAAGATAAAAAGAAAAGCATGAACCCGAAGGGTTCTTTTAGTACCCCCCCCTCTCTTTAATTCTCTCCCCCCCCCAAAGGGGAGGGAGACCGTGGACTGCTGCTGTCCACGGGTCGCGCTTCGCTTCAAGGCCTTGGGAGGGCCACGCTACGCGCTCCCGTGGACAGCCCTTAGGCAGCCCTCCAGGGAAGAGATGCGTGTTATCCTCCCTCCACGGCAGCGTACCCCCACCCACCACCCTTACGGAAGCGAGGAGATTTTTCAATCTCCTGCTTCCCTTCTTCCCGAATGCGTGGGCAGCAACAGCTTCCCCAGCATTCAGGAATATTGCCGGAAGGCCGTACAGCGCACGAATTTCGCTCAGAGGTATCAGAAGACCTCTTCGCTTCTGCGTGCGCTGTACGGGCATTCTAGGGCCATTTACGGGCATTCTGGCACGTCCCCCGAGACCGTGCCCGAAACCCGTGTTTCGCCGAGGACTTCGTCCACGGCTCTTTCCGCATCTTCCGTGCTTATCGCCCGTGCCAGACGCCACAGGGCGTAAGCCAGAAGCTGCGTGCCTTCGCTTGCATGTCCGTCGCGAAGGGAAGAAGCGATTCGCGCTGCGACGTACACATCTGCATTCATCCGGTACATCTCCGTACTCGAAAGTCTTGCTTAGACAGAATGCACCGCGCGCCAAAAAACTTTTTTGCGCGGCGCATCCATCGAAAACCCCGGCGGAAAAAGGCCTCTAGAATGCCCTGAGAGCGCGTCAAAATCGCCGGGGGGTATAGGAAGTCCACCCATACCCACAGACGCGCTGTAGAGCCAATCTGACGCGTTTTAGAGGCATTGTAGAAACGCCCCTTTCCCGCCGGGGATTGAGCCTACACGATATAGCCCGCCTCACGCGCCGCCTGAAGCTCCTCCGGGGACGCTTCGAGCACGACATGCGCGAGGAAGGAGAACGGGTCTACAGCCTCTCCGTCCTGCGTGACGAGCACCGGCACTCCGTGCGAAGATGCCGGATGCTCCGTCGTAAGACGCAGCGTGTATATCTGGTCGTCAAGCGTAAACCTCGTCCTCATAGTATTCCTCCTCTTCTTCCTCCTCGAACTCGCTCGTGCATCCGCAGAAGCTGCACCCGAATCCGAAGCTCCAGCCTTTTCCGATAGTCTCGTAGCCGTCCTCGTCCCTGCGGTACTGCCCGCGAGGGAACGCGGTCCCGCAGTTGTTGCACCTTAGCATCGTGTCCTCCTTAGAACGCGCAGTGGTCAGAACGCGCAGTCGTCAGAACGCGCAGTGGTCAGAACGCGCAGTCGTCAGAACGCGCAGTGGTCAGAACGCGCAGTGGTCGCGGTGCGTGATTACGACTTCCGCAGCCCACCTGAGCCATTCTTCCGTGACATAGGGCATGCCGTCCAGGTCGTAGACAGTGACATGCCCGCGTGAGTCCTGAATCGCGTAGAAGCCCGGCTTCATCTCGAGCAGCGACTGCACGGAGAAGTATTCTCGCACCTGCTCTTCGCTTTCGAACGGGATTCCTTCCCTGTGCCCCATCACGTCGTTGATGCGGTTGAGCACGGCGGGGGCTGTCTTCTCCGTGACAGCGTTATTCGCCCTTGAACGGGTCCGCATCCTTGACTCCTTTCAGCTCCGTAATCAGGCCGGAGGCTTGCTTGAGCGTGAGTTCCGATACCTTCGTCACGCCCTGCTTCGCGAGCAGCTTGCCGAACGTCTCCTGCCCGACGTCGTCGGCGAGCCTGCGCAGAAGCGCTATCTGCTTCTCTGTGACCTTGCCCGTGCTCTGTTGCGGCGCGGGCGCAGCCTGTTCGACGTGGATGCAGGAGAACACGCAGTCGTAGATGCTCGGATACACCGAACAGATGTCCTCGGGCGCGAGCTTGCCCGCTTGCATCATCGCGGACACAATCTCGGACGCACACTTAGCTGCGCATTGTCTCTCGATGCTTGCATCTTTCTGTGTAAGCACATTGTCCTCCTTCCGGGCACTCCCCCGGCTTCACGATGCGAGAATGTTTCTCGCACACCTCTACGATACGCCTGTGTGGGCAGGATTTTTCGCAGAGTCCGCACTTGTGTGAGTATGGCTGGCTCACACTGTTTGAGTCCTGCTGCTTCAAATCCTGCAGGGCCTGTTTGTACTTTGCGACGGATACTGGGCCGTCGTCCCCCATCTTCTTGAGCACTTCAATTGATTGAAGTGGGTCCGGCGTAGACGCTGCCACCATCAGGTGTGACGGTGTCGCCTCTGGAACGCATGCGTTCTGCAGCATCGGTCCGAACGCGAGCCTTGCCTTTACGCGGTAGAAGATACTCGTGCTTTTGAGTCCGAGAATCTGTGCTACCTGATTGACTTTGCTCTCGTATGTCCCGATTGCGCGGTTGAACAGCGTGTACGCCACCTCGCATTGCATTGCGAACGCATGCTTTCCTAGTTCGGAGCATGCGTGGTACAGCTCCTTGAGCGTCTCGTCCGGAAGGTATTCGATGTTCTGCGCGACCGTGTCCAGCGAGTTGCGCAGCACGTGTGTCCATCGCCCTATCTGTTCCGGCATGACCGTCTTGAGCGGTCTGGACGCGACTATCGCTCCTCCCTGAATCACGTGCACATGGTCGTCCTCTATGCGCAGCTGGATGATGTTCTCCGTTACCATCCTGTGATGCTTCGGGCATAGAGGCATAAGGTTGGACGGGGTGTCAGCCTCCTTGCTGCCCCCCATCCTTTTCGGAACTACGTGGTGCATCTCCACGCGGTTGTAGCCGCATAGAAAGCACCCGTCCTGCGTCCGTGCAAGCTTATCTGGCCGCCGGTTCGCCAAACATGCCTCCCGCCGCATAAAGCAGCGCTTTCCTGACGGAGATGCGGTGTCTGACCGTCTCCATCTGCAGTTGCACTGCGTCTATCGCAAGCTCTGTCGCGCTAAGCTCGGCCTGGACGGAATCGCTCTGCAGCTGAAGCTCTATCGCCGCCTTACGCATCGTGTCGTTCTTCATGTCCGGGTTCGAAGCGATGGACAGCGATATCTCGGCCTTCCTCGAAGCGAGTTGTGACACAAGCTCCTCTTTTTTTCTACGAAGCTGCACCAGTTCCTCCGCGAGCGAGTCGAGCTGCGATATCGCCTCGTTCGCCTCGTCGTACACCCGCAAACACATGTCCCTGTAATCCATTACAAGTCCTCCTTGCAGACCACGCTGCCACGAAAATGGGTGCAAGGAGCCAAAAAGTTTGTTTTCTCCTTGCACTGTATACATTATAGCACATCTAGAAGTAATGTCAACACTTTTGGCCGCAGCGGAAAAAATCCCGAAGATTTTTTCTACAGGTTTGCACCGGGCGTCCCGGCGGATTTTCCCACGAGGCTGCACCGGACTTTCCGCGTGTCGCAGCCCCCGCTGCCTTCTCCGTCCCTTTTGCAGCGCGCCCGCGCTGCCTGGCGGCATCATCCCTGTGCCACCATCTGTACTCTTCGGTCCTGTGTGTTTCCATGCTACCTCCACCAACACGAGACTCCGGCTGCGCGGGCGAATGCTTTTAGCATCGCGCGTGCGATTGCGGACGTTATGTCCGCGAGCAGCCCGAAGAGAGAGAATCCGCTGCCTTGGAACATAGAGTACCTCCTGTTGTTTGTTTTGGAGCCAGCCGCTCCGTGCTGCCGCCTCTCCGCAGAGAAGCGGCAGACCGTAGAGACTGCTCTACTTCAAACGTTTGAAGTCCATTCCCTGGGCAGCTCTACGTCCCACACAATTGGCTCTTGCACTCTTGCGAACGCGTCCGAGATGCCGGGCAGCGTATGCCACGGTCTTATTCCGAACGTGCTGCCGAATATGCTGCAGCAGGCTGCCGGAAGTGTGTCCGGATAATCGGACGGTACCGCGGACACTGCGACATGCGAGACGATAGAGAGTAAGACAGCTTCCTTACTGTCAGGAACCTTGTCCACCGTCACGGCGTAGATTGCCGTGTTGTACCGCGTATACCCGAAGTGCGCATCCCCGCGTGCGTTGTCGTGCAGCGGATGGTAGGGCCGCACCTTTCGGTCCGATACGAGTTCCGCCATGTGCTGTGCTATGACTTGCGTAGCCTTCATTCTACACCTCCAAGAAGTTTCCGGGAGTAACCCGTCCGGGGCATCCGCCCCGCGTTGCTCTCTACGGAGGGCAACGCGGGAAGGACGCAGAAATTTTTTCCGCGACGCTGCATTGCGGCGGTTGCTGAAAGCATTGGTTTGGACCTGGCCTTCCCTGTGCTGCCGGAATGCGCTGTCGAGGTAAGAAAAAAGGGGCTGTCTGCCAGGCAGCCCCTTGGGGAATTCTAGCCCGGCGCAGCGAGGATACCGGGCCCGATATCGGTCAGAGCTCGGGTGGCTAGCTCTGGCCAGTTGTACTCCTCCGCCACAGCCTGGCGGAGGTTGTCGTCGCAGGCTGGCATGTGGATGCCCGCCTGCGCGAGGATAACACCTGCCCGGAAGATATCGCGCTTCCGGGCAGTGCCCGAGGTGGCAAATGACTGGTACACGCGCCAGTATCCGTAATCCTCCAGCGCGAAGCGGACGGCGTAATAGCCGTCCGTGTTGTACCAGTACGTGTACTGTCCACGCGCATCGGTGATGCGCACGTGGACAACAACGGCGCTGCCTATCGGCACCGCCAACACGTCGGGGTTATCTCCGCCCGGATTCGCGTCCGGGCAGCAAATCCCCCATCCCATCACGCCCGGCGTGAGCCGGGCCTCGCAGGCGGCGATTATCGCCGCCTGGATTCCCTCCGGGGTGAACTCACCCCGGTCCGCCGCCCGGAGGACGGCGTTGATTACGTCGTCCTCCGGCAGCCGTCCCCACGTGTGTCCGGCCCACCCGGCCACACGGTGCAGCAGGCGAACGGACTGCGATGCTGTGTAGATTGCGTCCATCGTGACACCTCCTTTTGCCCTGCCTCTTCAGCCCCGCAGCGGGCACCTGCGGAGGACGGCTGTCTCCCGTTTCGGCTCGAAATTTTTTCCGCCGGGCTGCATCGCCCGCGAAATTTTTTCCACGCGTTTACATCGCCTCCCTGCTGCCCGGCGGCCGCCCTACGGCCGCTCTGCGGCCGCCCCCTGCGGCCGCCCTATCCGGCAGGATGCCGCCCCGCAGGGCGGCATCCCCTCCAACTGACCCGCACCTTCCGCGATGCGGGTCATCCCAGGTACTCCCGCGCAGCCGCCGATCCCACTTCGCCAGCGGCGACTGGCTCCCCGTCGCCGCTGGCAACTGCGGCGGCGATTTGGTCAATCAGACCCCGCGCCCAGGCGGGGTCGTCCGCCGCGGCAATGGCGTCCTCCGCCGTGCGGTCGGTGGCGATGAGGCCACCGTTGTCACGGCCACCCACCGCCCATCCGGGCGGTAGAATACCTCCACGTACTCCCCATCGTGTGATGGGGCGCGGCCTTCAGCCGCCGCGCCACCGATTGGAATAATCGCCCGTTTCATCGCGTATCCTCAGCTCGATGTATTTACATTATTATCATACCACAGTTGTGGCGTGTGTCAACCCCTCCCGAGAAAACATTTATAGATTTTTTATCGGTGATAGGATAGGCCCGGGTTCAGGATTGCAAGAAGCAATCCGCCAGCGACCAACGCGCCCACCGGCGTCAGTTGCACCGGCCTTTCGAGGCCGGTGAGGATTGAAACTCCCGGTCGCGCTTTCACTGGGCCCGGCAGGCGAAAAGCCCCCGCGGGCCCCAACATCCCTGAAGCCCAGTCCATCGCGCGGCGTACGGACTCCGCGATGGCCGTTACACCTTCCGGCCCGTATACGATCGCCGCGGGGGTGATTATTGCTTGGGCTTCATCGTTGTCACCGGCGCCCAGGATGCCGCCGGGCCGCCCAAATCGTACAGCAGCACGCCCCACTTGCCCTTGATCTTGCCCTTGGCGAATTCGCCCCCGAGGCGAATCCAGCCCATCCTGTTTACGCGCAGGAGGATTGCCACACAGGAGGATTCCTGCCAGCCGTAGGGGGCGCGCCCCCCTACGGGACTAGGCGGCGGAGGGGGGCAACAGATTTGCCCTTCCTGGCGGGATATATAGAATGTGTATACCCCCGGGGTTAGGAGGTTTTGCGTAATGTTTGGTGATTTGTTGCGTCGTAGTGGGTTAGGGGTGTCGCGTGTTGCCCGGTTGTGGGGTGTAGGTGAGTGGGAGGTAGAGGGTTGGGTTGAGTCTGGGGTTGGGCCTGTGTGGGCGGAGAGTTGGTTACGGTTATGGATAGAGTATCGCCGGTTGTTGTTGTCTCGTGGAGGGGGTGGTGTTGTTAGTCGTGGGGTGTTGTGGCGTCGATGGGTATGATTTCGGGTCTTGGGGAGGTTATGAGTATAGCGAGCCATTTGGGGATATGGAGTAGTGTTTGTGCTTCTTCCGGGGTAGAGGCGTTTAGTTTTCGTGCTTTGTTGCGGAGGGTGTGGACGTATGCGGGTTCGCGGATGTGGTGGAAGTTGTTATAGAGGTATTTCAGCATTTCGCATCGTGCGCAGTGTGAAGCGTAGGTTGTGAGTTTGGCTCCTTTGCCGGGGGAGTATGTGTTGATTGCGTGTGCGATGCCTTTATTTCCTGCGGCGGCGACATCGGGGTCGTATCTTCCGAGTGTTCGGATACAGATTGTATAGAGGTGTGTTTGCAGGGCTTTACAGCATCGCTCCTTATAGATTTTCCGGTTTGTTTGTTTCCAGAGTCGGAAGTATCTTTCGGCGTCAGGTGGCATCGTCTTCGTAGAAGGTAGCATCTACTGTATCGGTTAGTTCTTTGTGTGCTTTCAGCACGGCGGCTGTTATATTTTGTTGTATGTGTACGGTCTTTTCAGCCGGTTTGTCGAGGCCGAGGAGTCTTCTTCGTGCTGCGGAGACTTTCAGGAGTGCCTGTGCTCCGTTTATCACGATGTATGCGGACTGCGGGTCTTCGGCTTTCGGTCTGTGCAGTTGCATTGTAGATTCGATTTCGCGTTGTATATTGTTCAGGTGTAGGAGTTCGAGGTCTACGAGTTCTTCCGTCAGGTCTTTGCGCAGGCGTGCGTATTCCTGGAGGCAGGCTCGGATATCTTTGTATGCGGTTTTATCCGTGTAGGCCTGGAAGCCTTCGGCCTGCATTGCTTTAGCGGTATCGTGTAGCGAGCCGGTTGCCCGGTAGATTTCGAGTGCACGCAGTCTTCTTTCGTCTACTGCCGCGCGTTTTGCGAGCGGCAGGTGTTTACCTGCATCGGGGTTATTCATGTCGGATGTCCGCGAGATAATACGTTGTTCCGAGGATTGCGCGTATTTCGTCGAGAAGTATATCCGGATTCTCGATTACCGTACGCAGAGTGCTTTGCCGTTTCGTTTGTGGCCTGAGCAGCGCCGTTTGTTGCGCATCTGGCAGGAGAACCCTCGCACTATCACCCTCAAGAGCCGTCAGCTCGGGATTACCTGGCTTGCGCTTGCGCGTATGTTGTGGAAGTGCATGTTGCATCCTTACGAGCACGGGCTTGTAATTGCGATAGACGAGCGGTTTGCCGTCGAGTTAGTCGGGCGCATCAAATTCATGTACCGTCATCTGCCGGAGTTCCTTCAGGTTCCTGTGCGTCGTCCGGAGTCTATGGGGCGTATAGAGTGGCCTGAGTTGGATTCGGTCATAGAGGCGGAGACGTCTTCTACGACTGCGGGTACCGGCGGCACGTATTCAATTATATTGCTTGACGAGTGGGCGAAGCACAAGTTTGCGGACGAGGTGTGGGCGTCTGTGCGTCCGTCTGTAGACCAGTGTGAGTTGATGATAGTTTCGACTGCTTACGGGGTAGGCAATCTCTTCCATCAGCAGTATGTTCAGGCGCAGCGTGGGGAGAACACGCTTGTTCCCGTCTTTCTTCCCTGGCATGCGAAGCCGGACCGCGACCTTGCGTGGTACGAGGAGCAGGCGCGTGACTTAGGCCGCAAGGTCAAGCAGGAGTATCCGGAGACGCCGGAGGAGGCGTTTCTCACGTCCGGCAGTCCGGTATTCGACCCGGCGTATCTTCCCGAGGTATGCGACGAGCCTTTGCGGGATGTTCCGGAGGAGTTGCGCATAGAGGGGATGAAGGTTTATGCGTTGCCGGAGCCGGGGTATGCGTATGCGTTCGGCTGGGACAGTGCGCAGGGCTTTGCCGGGGGTGACTTCTGCGCCGGGGTCGGCTTTTGCAAGCAGACGGGGGAGCAGGTGTTATCGTTCCGTGCGAAGATATCTCCGGAGCAGTTCGCGCGTGTCATAGACACGGTTGCGCGTATTTACAGGGTTGCGGTGCACGGTGTCGAGCGCAACAATCACGGTTACGCGACCGTGCTCAAGCTAAAGGAGATGGGGACTCCGAACCTGTATGCGCAGCGTGACCCGCTTACGGGGTATCGCGACCCCCGGCGTGTCGGGTGGCTTACGACTTCGGCTACGAAGCCGTTGCTTGTAGACACGTTCGACGAGTTGCTTCGTGCGGGTCTTGTGCGGATACGCTGCGCGGAGTTGCGCGAGGAGCTTCTTGTGTATCAGGACGAGGGCAACGGCAAGTACGGAGCGCCTTCGGGCTATCACGACGACCTTGCTGTGGCTGCGTTTCTTGCCGCGATTATGCTTCGCGAGGTCAAGACCTGGAAGGCGGGGGACATACGTTTCGGCTCCACGTTAGACATTGCGCCTATAGGGTAGGCGTAGAGTCGTCCGGTAGTACATAGGTTTCAGGAGTATACCATGCGCCGCAACGGTAAAACGCCTTTACAGCGTGAAGTCGGCATATCTACCGACAGGCGTCTTCTGCAGTTTCTCGAATGCACGCTAGAGGACGTAGACGAGCTTCTAGAGACTGCGGGCATAGACGAGTTCGACAGGATGCAGGCGGACGGGCAGGTTGCCTTGTGCCTGCGTCTTCTCAAGTTCGCGACCGTGTCAAAGGGTGTCGAGTTCTCCGCGCTTATAGAGGACGAGACGGACCCGCGTTACGAGGAGGCGGAGGAGCAGCGTCTGTTCTGCGAGCATGTGTTCCAAGAGCTAGACTCGCAGAGCATCCGCGAAGTCTTCTGCGAGATGCTCGACGCGGCTGCGAAAGGTTTCTCTATCCACGAGATTATATGGGACCGGATAGGGGAGCAGGACAACATCTATTACAGGGGCAAGCCTGCTACAGGTCTGTGGCGTGTCCGCAAGCTCAAGCACAAGGACCCTTCGACGGTGCGCTTCAAGCTAGACGAGTACGACAACATCGCAGAGATGTCGGTGCGTGCCAAAGGGTCTCTCGACTACATCCCTGTTCCTTACGATAAGTTTCTGCACTTTGTGCTGCACCGTAAGTATCAGAAGCCTTACGGGCAGAGTCTGCTCGTAGGCGCATGGAAGTGGTGGAAGCTCAAGGTTCAGGCCGCGCGTGACTTCGCGGTATATCTGTCTAAGTTCGCAGCGCCTACGCCGCGCGGAAAGTATCCCAAGGGGTGGCAGCAGGAGGATGTGGACGCGCTTCTCAAGAGCCTGGATTCGTTCCGTGTGCAGAACGCGATTGTATACCCGGACGAGGCGGAGGTTGACCTGCTCGAAGCAAACCGTGGGGGAGACAAGACGTTCATAGAAGCGTTCGAGCATGCAGACCGTGCGATTGCGAAGGCAATCCTCGGAAGCTTTATGGCTACGGACGGGAACGTAAAGGAGCGCGGTTCGCAGGCGTTAGGGAACCTGCATTACGACGTGTTCCTGCTTTCGGTATATGCGGCGAGGCATCAAATCGCCGACGCGTTCCGCGAGCAGGTTGTTACGCCTCTATGCGTTTACAACTTCGGTTCGAACGCATATCCTCCGAAGGTATCTCTCGGTCCTGTCGAGGACAAGATGGTGTCTACGATGGTAGAGGCGTACAGGCAGCTTATAGATTCGGGTGTGATTTTGCCCGACGAGCCGTTTATCCGCGAAAATCTCGGGCTTCCGCCTATGCCTGCGGATGTAATGCGTAGATTGGCTGTGGAACAGAATACACAGGAGAATAGCGATGCATCTGAGGGAGAACCCGCAGGTACAGTTTCAGACGGTGATAACGGGTGACGTTGTCACACGTATGGCGCGTTTGTTCCGTGCGGGCTACTATCCTCACGTAGACCGTGAATTCACGGCAGACGACATAGCGGTCCTTGCATCCAACTCGGGAGCTGTCCCGATTATGGTCGAACATGTGCGCACTCCGTTGCAGCTCGGCTATGTATCGGATTACAGCGCAGTCGGGGAGGAGTTGTGGGGAACGCTCAACTTCACGCCTGAGGCGTGGGATTTAGTAGTTTCTTCGGGGGCCAGATGGCTTTCTGTAGGCATAGAGGGGTCCGGGGATGATATGCGCCTGTTCGAGGTGTCTATCGTCTCTTCGCCCGCGTGCCCTGGAGCTATGATGTTCTCCGTAGATTCGTCCGAAGAGGGCAGTTGTATGGAAAAGAACATTGCTACGAAGGAAGCAAAGGACGTTCGTGACGTCAGAGAGGCTGCTGCCGAGCAGCCTGAGGCTGCGGGGTTCCTGTCGCAGATAGCCTCGTTGTTCACCCGCAAGGAGAGCGACGAGCTTGCGCAGTTCCGCAGCGAGATGGAGTCTGTCAGGAAGGCTAAGGAAGAGCTTGAGAGGGAGCTTGAGCGTGTGCGTCAGGCAGCGTTCGAGGCTCGTTTAGAGGCTTTGCGCTCCAAGTTCGACAAGTGCCCTCCGGCCATCCTGGAGAAGGCGAAACCTCTTCTCGACCGTGTTGTTTTCGCGGACGGGACGGACGCGCGCCCTGCGGTTGTCGAGCTTCTGGAGGAGATTGCTGCGGTGTCTGCCACACTCTTCTCGGAGCATGCGCAGGGGTCCGACGGGCGTGAGCCTGTGCTCGACGAGAAGAGCCGCAAGATTCTCGAAGGGTTCAAGCTTAGCCTCGACAAGCTGAACAAGGAGTAAGGATATGGCGACTGCACCGCTCAGACTTAGAAGGAAAGAAGGCAGGCTAATCGCCTACCCTGTCAAGGCTTCCACAAAGATTTACGAAGGGGACTTCGTCGTGCTCGACAGCGGAGCGAGTCCTCTCACGGCAAGCACCTCCTCCGGTGCTGTCTACGTCGGAATCGCTGCAGAGTCCGTAGATAACTCTGCGGGGGCGCTTGGCGCAGAACAGGTGCTCGTTTGGTGCTCAGGTGTGTTCGAGGTGCCGCATAACAGCGGTTCCGCTCCGACGCTCGGTGCGGAGGTCCATGTGGACTACGAAACGAGCACGCAGCAGGTGCGTCTTGCGGCCCCTGCAGGGACCGGTAAACGTGTCTTGAAGGCGGGGCGATGCGTCAAGACGGGCACAAGTGTATCTCAGGTCCGCATAGACGGCCATGCCCTGAGAGAGACTGTGTCGGTGAACCCGTAAGGAGTATAAGATGCCTGGAACCGATTATCCGAAAATCCTCAAGGACGCTATCAAGAGTACGTTCTTCGAGGCTTACAACAACGAGCCTGACGGCATCTACCCCGAGCTTGTTACAGTCGTGGAGTCGGGCCGCGGCCGTATGTCCGAGACTTACGGCTTCCTTGGCAACAACCCCGCTGTACGCGAGTGGCTAGACGAGCGCACCTCCGGCAGGCCTGATGAGTACGAGTACGTCATCAAGAACCGGAAGTGGGAGTCCACCCTCGAAATCAAGCGTGAGGACGTGGATGCCGACCAGTACGGCCAAATCAGACTCCGTGTACAGCAGTTGGCCTGGGCCGCGCGCAGGCACAAGGAGAAGCTCGTCATTCAGACACTCGTGGATGGCACGACCGGCCTGTGTTACGACGGACAGCCGTTCTTCTCCGCGAACCACTCGTCCGGAAAGTCCGGCACTCAGTCCAACAGCGTGACCGCAGCCTTTAGCGTATCTGCGCTGCAGGCGGCGATTATCGCTATGATGAACTTCAAGGACGACCAGGGCGAGCCTCTCGGCATTGTGCCTGACACAATCCTTGTGCCGCCTGCGCTGATGTGGACCGTCCGGGAGGTTCTTGAATCTCCGGTTGTGGTTATCAAGGGCGGTTCGAACACGTATACGGACTACAAGAATGTGATGGCCGGGTCTTTGCGCTTGCTCGTAAGCCCGTACATCACC
>BPGU01000005.1 GCA_026003195.1 Armatimonadota bacterium | reverse complement strand
ACCCCGACCATACTACATATTGTGGTCAACAAGTGAGATAAATACCACATGTAGTATCCCCCAAACCCTGCAGATTCGGGACCAGGTGGTCAGATCAGCCCGTTTTAAGCACGGACAGACCTCGTAACCAGGTGGTCAGTTCCCACACAATAATTCTCCGTCGGCAAAGATTCTCCTGCAAGTGTGGTACCATTTGATGCGAGCATTCCTATCTATCTCCTTTGGTAAGGCAAATTGATCTCAAAAGGAGGTAGACGATGCTCGACAACATCTATCTGGAAGGAACGGTGGTGTCCCCTGAGCGGGGAATCTACCTGCTCCATCTCACCTTTGAGGACATCGCCCTGTTGCTCGATGAGGACCTCGGTTACATCCGACTGGAGGAAGAAGGGGACCTCGTGGTGCAGCGTGACCTCAACAAGGGCCGTGTGAAGGATATACAGGCTTACATCACCCAGAACGACGACTGGTTCCTGCCACCGATCCTGCTCTCTCTGGTCACCGAGGATGCCGATTCGGCCCTGCATATTCCTCAGAGCGAGTTCGGTAAGCAGTTCCCCATGTTCAAGCTGGTGCTTGGCGAAGGTTCCTACCTGCGCATCATTGACGGTCAGCACAGAGTTGCCGCCGTATCCGGTCTGGTCAGTAGTGCACCGGACAAGTATGGCGGTCTGCCGTTACCGGCTGTTATGGTCGTCTCGCGCGGTATAGATAGCGACCGTCAGCTGTTCGCAGACGTCAACGGCAAGGCTGTGCGAGTCAACCCTTCGGCGATTGTGGAGTTCGACTCGCGTGATGACAAATCCAAATTAGCCCGTCAAATCCTGTACGAGTCCAGGTATCTGCCCTATGTAACATCGCGCGGTAACAAGAAGCTCCGCAGGAAGTACAACCAGGAGCTTATCAATGCAGGTGGTCGTCCGGTCAAGCTCGTCAGCTTAAACGGTATCCACCGCATCCTGGAGATAACGGACGACACGCAGAACCATAAGGTCTACGTCGATCTGTTTGACCAGGTGCTTATCCCATCGCTTCCCAAGCTGCTTGAGGTGGTGGTTGGTAGAGAGTCGCCCAAGAAGCTGTCCGCCGATTACATTCATACTCATGACACCTCGATTATCGCCATTTCCACCTTCGCCATCGTGGACATTAAGGCGAACTATCCGGACAACTGGAAGCAGATAGCATCGGAGTTCTTCAGCATCGTAGACTGGCGCAAATCCAATCCGGTATGGGCGCCTGTGCTGACACGCCGGCGCGGTACGAATGGGGAACGCAAAGACATCTCCTCAGGTAACACCTCCATGATATACAACATCGTGGATATCCTGCGTGGTATGTTCACGGAATACGCCAGGAACAAAGGGTTGCCTGAGCCGAACTACCGACGGTTGAGGTATAGCAAGAGCGCCCAAAACCAGCTCGCTCTGGATGCAACGTAGGATTCGCTCCTCGTCTCCAACACTCAGTTGCACATGTTCTGTTTGTCTGGGGAGGCATCTACCGCCTCCCCAATTTTTATGCCCAATGCCGGCACTTAATGCCCCCTGTTCCGCTATCTATCTCCAGTGGTGAGGGAAAGTATGCAGCAGCAGGACGAGACCAGGTTCAACCAGTTCTGGAGCGCTTACGAGCGCATGATATACAGACTCGTGCGTCGGTATGCCAGAAACAGTTACGAGCGTGAGGAGTTATTGCAGGAGTCCAGGATAGTGCTCTGGCAGACCATTCTGGACTACGATCCATCACGAGGCACGAAGTTCAGCACGCTGTTGTATACCAGACTGGTGCATGCCATGCTGGAATGGATAAGGAACAACAGGTATCTCTGCGTCGTGTCTCAATGCGACTTCAGGAACCGATGCACCGGTCCGTCCTGGTTGCCCATAGAGAGCGTGTTAGAGAATGAGGAACATCCAGCCTATTATGAGGTATTGAACGCCCTGAGTTATGAGGAACCTTCTTATGACAGCATACTCAGCGTCCTCTCCTGGCAGAGGTATCTCAGGGAACGACTGAACACGTTGCAGTATCAATGCATCGTCTGTTACTTTGGTATCGGCACGAGAGAATGCACTATGGACGAGATAGGCAGGTTATTGAACATGTCCAGGCAGCGAGTGCATCAGCATATCCAGAGGGCTTTAGAGATTCTGCGTGCAGATCCTCCTTGCTGGGTTTAGTGCGTCACATCCTTCCATCCTCCTTCTCTGCGGTTCAAGGCGCCGGATAAATACCGGCGCCTTATTTTGCACATGCGGTACCTTCTCCGCCCGTTCCTCATATCTCTTTCCAGTGAGTTCTCTTAAGGGGAGGTGTACGACTATGTACGCCCTGATACTTGAAGACAGTTACCGTTCGCCGCTGGTTGCGTTCACAGACGACCTGCAACCGGTTCTGGAGACCGCAGCCCGGTTACTCAACTGTTCAATGCCGGTAGAGGCTTCGCTGAACATCGGCACGGTAACTGTCGCCACCGCTCAGGATATCACCAGTCCGGAGCTCCGACGTGCATTGCACTACAACGAGCACGGTAAGGTCATCTGGTGCAGTGATGATATCGCTCGTCAGGTCTGTAACCAGCAGACGGCGCAACTACAGTTGAAGCTGGTCAAGACTGATGATAAGAGCTGGATGGCGCTCTGTGTAGAGCATAAGGGGGCTATGCACTGTCTGGAGCTTCCGGAGGATTTGCAGCTCCCTGTCATAGAGACGGAGCCCGTTGAGGAGCGCACAGAGCCCTGTCTGATATATTCCCAGAAGTCGCCATACACCCACATGGTGTACTTCATCCCGTTGTCCGTCGTCCGTGCAGCCACCGTTCTGGATACGGGGCAGTTACCGCAGCTGGACTATCCGGGCGAGTTGACGATAAGGCTCGGCACGGGCTTCTACGGCAACATGGACGACCTGTTGCTCGGCGAGCTCGGTGCGCAGTTGAAGCAGCGCAATGAGAGCGGGACGATGCTGGTGGTAGAGACATCGCCACGTCGTGCTCTGCTCTCCCATTCCTCCGGCGACGTTTATGCGGTCTTTAAGTCCGACGAACGGACACTGACCCATCTCCAGTTCGGGAGTCACGTCAGGATAGCGATTGAAACCATGAAGTTGACAGGAGCACATCTATGAGCGAGCTGGACATCGTGATGACGACGATAAAGAGCACTCTGCAAGAGGCGTTCGCCATAGCGGACACGTTCGGTGTCTCGCTGGACGAGGAGCTCTACGACAGATGTGAAGATCTGCTCAAGTCCGGTTGCGGGATAGACCGTATCCGGGAGGTGGCGTCATCGTTCCCAGAGCAGTATCAGGAGACGCTGACGGATGTGCTCAAAGACCTGGAACGGAAATACCCGCTGGCGTCCGGTGCAGGTGAAGGTGTGGACCTCACCGATGAGCAGTTCCCGGTGAGAGCTCCCAGACCGAACCTGGCCGGTGCGGTAGGTGTAGATATCCCATAAACAACCAACAAGGAGGTAAGTACAATGCCAGTTGCAACCAAATCCAAATCCAGGAGCAACGGCTCCGATCCGACGCTGGAGCTTTCCGCTTCGGCTGGTCAGGAGGTTGTCATCCAGCCGCCACGGTTCGCCTCAGCCCAGTTCCGCATCGTCGGCATCACTCCGTATTGCCAGGCACGGTTCTCGCAGAAGGCGATGCAGGCGATACGGGAGCAGCACGAGGCAGGTCAGCGAGCCCGCAAGGGCAAATCTCGTGAGCCTCGCAACTTTGAGGAAGATTACAAGCAGGCGATGCATGTCAGCTCCGAGGGCTGGGTCGGCATCCCCGCAAGTGCTTTCCGCAACGCGCTCATCTCCGCCTGTCGACTGGTCGGATACCGCATGACTCTGGCGAAGCTGTCGCTGTTCGTCGCCCCCGACGGGCTGGACGCAGTGGATGGTACGCCGCTTGTCAAGATTGAGGGCGAGCCCGAGATGTCGGTGATGCCCGTGCGTAACGCTACAGGCGTGCTGGACCTGCGTGCCCGTCCTATGTGGCGACAGTGGGCGGCGAACGTAGTCATCTCATGGGACGAGTCTCAGTTCAGCCTGGCCGATGTGACCAACCTGCTGGCTCGTGTAGGCTTGCAGGTCGGTATCGGTGAAGGCAGACCGGACAGTCGTGAGAGTCACGGTCTCGGCTGGGGTTTGTTTGAGATCGCGGCGGTAGCCCTGGCAGATCCCAAACCGACGTTCGTCCCGCCCACCGAGAACGATAACCAGTAGTCCTGGCAGGCATGGCGAGGCGGGGCATGGCGCGACCGGGCTTGGCACGGCAGGCAAGGCGAGGCAAGGCGTGGCCGGGCGAGGCGCGGCTTGGCTTGGCTGGGCAAGGCAGGCACGGCGTGGCACGCCTGCTGGGCTGTGGCAAGGCAGCGGCAAGGCAGGGCAGGCTAGGCAGGCTGACGGGCTCGGGCGAGGCAGGCAAGGCGAGGCGGGCAAGGCGTGGCCTCGGCAAGGCAGGCAAGGCTCGGCTAGGCATGACGTGACTGGGCTTGGCACGGCGCGACTCGGCAAGACGAGGCAAGGCAGGCGAGGCGGGGCGTGGCACGTCAACGCAGGGCCCGGCACGACGAGGCAAGGCATCAGGGTTGTGGAGGGTGGGATAACACATCACGTAAGGAGGTAGATATGACTGACGATACCGTTGCAACTACCAGGATTCGAGCAAACCAGCTAATCCTGGACGAACGCATCTATCCCCGTGCCGGAGGGATAGACCGGGTACACGTCTACCATCTGCAGCTCGCCATCCGTGCCGGTGAGAATCTGCCACCTATCCTTGTATCCGACACGGGCATCCTGGTAGACGGTGCTCACCGCAGGGAGGCGTTCATCGCCGAGTTCGGTCCGGAAGCAGAGATTCCGGCTGTCATCAAGCACTACGAGGACGAGAGGTCGATGGTTGAGGAGGCCGTGCGTGCCAACATCAAGCACGGCAAGGCTCTCACTTCTCAGGACCTGGTACATGCAGCTCAACTGCTGAGACCGTATGGGGTAGACGTTCCCCATCTGGCTCGTCTGTTCGGTCGTCCTCTGGAGTACACGCAGCGTCTGCTGGTGCGTGAGGCTCGTGTACAGAACGGAGGCGATGAACCAAAGCCCATTCCGGTCAAGTTCGCCGTTCGTCACCTCTCCGGCACCGAGATGACAGAGGATCAGGCATCCGCTCACAGCAAGGTGCTCGGCAGTTCCATCACCTTCCAGGTGAAGCAGCTAAGGTCTGCTCTGGAGAACGGGCTGGTACCGACTGGCAACGGTGAGCTCATCCGGGAGATGCGGCTCCTGTACAAAGCTCTCGGTGCTTTCCTGAGCCAGTTCAAGACTGCCCGCAAACGTAAGCAACCTGTAGAGAGCTAGTCTCGGCGGGCGTGGCACGGCTAGGCTTGGCTCGGCATGGCGTGGCACGGCAGGCAAGGCGAGGCTGGGCAAGGCCCGGCGCGGCACGTCCTGGCAAGGCAGGCAGGGCTCGGCTAGGCATGACGTGACTGGGCTTGGCAAGGCGCGACTCGGCAGGACGTGGCGAGGCAAGGCAGGCGAGGCGAGGCCCGACACGGCACGGCGAGTCCTGGCGAGGCAAGGCAGGCGAGGCGAGGCCCGACACGGCACGGCGAGTCCTGGCGAGGCATCTGGGTTGTGGCGGGTGGGAATTACTCTATGGAGGTAGACGTGACCGTAGTGCTTGATGCAGACGATACGCTCTGGCGAACACAGTCGGTGTACGAGAGGATCAAGACTGAGTTCAAACAGATGCTAGGGCAAATAGGTATCTATGGTGAGGACATCATACAGCAGCTGGACGATCTGGATCGTGCCCGTGTACCGTATCGTGGTCTGAGACCGGAACGGTTCATTGAGAGTCTGGTGATTACCTACACCATTCTGGCAACCAGACACGGTATCCCGTTCAATCCAGGAGTAGAGGCAGCGATTTACTCATTCCGTCATCTGCTGGACGCTCCGCCGGAACTCTATCCGGAGACGATACCTGTGCTGGAGGAGCTCCGCAAACGAGGTCATCTGCTGGTGCTCTACTCCGCAGCCGGTGATATGGAACACCAGAACCGCAGGATAGACCTGTCTGGGATTCGGGGCTATTTCCACCATGTGGTGGTCACAGCCACGAAGGACAGAGATAGCTTCCTGCGATTGCTGGAGATGCTTGATGCTCAGCACAATCCACAGCGAGTGGTCATGGTGGGAAACAGTTATCAGTTTGACATTCTACCTGCACTGCAATGTGGTGCGAGAGGTATATTGATAGACCGTGGCGATTGGCAGGCTACACAGCAGGTAGAGATAGATCCGAGTGTTCCCGTGCTGAGCAGTTTGGAAGGTTTGCCGGACCTGATAATAGATTCTCTATCCGGCAAATAGGCTTGGCTTGGCTGGGCTAGGAACCGCATCGCACGTCGTGGCATGGCAAGACTTGGCTTGGCATGGCAGGCACGGCATGGTGAGGCCAGGCGTGGCAAGGCGAGGCTGGGCAGGCCTGGCAAGGCACGACACGGCGCGACATGGTGCGGCTGGGCGCGTCGTGGCAGTCAAGGCGAGTCTTGTCTGGGCGGGGCGAGTCCTGGCTAGGCTAGCCAAGGCGAGGCACGGCAAACAAGCCGGCAGGTGGAATCCAATCCATCTGCCGGCGGATATTCCACCACGCAACGACAGATATTCCACCACAGGAGGCTCAAATGCTGGACATTGCTCGCATTGAAGAAGGCGACCAGTACTACGAACGCCATCCTATCCCGGACAGGAAACGCTGGGAGCAGATATTCCTGCCACTCTACCATGTGCTGGACATCTCGGTCTACGACGAATTCCGGTGCGGCTTGTTCGAGTTGCTCCCAGACTACGACCAGGAGTGTGACTGCGGCTGGGACTACCATCCCTTCTGGAAATGGCGAGACCAGCTTCAGCACCGGGAGGATTGCTTCCAGCAGGTATGGAAGCGGTTTGAGGACCAGTACGGTCGTCTGGCCTATATGGGAGGCAGTTTCAGGAAGCAATACGAGCAGAAGCTGGAAGAGATCATCAAACCGGTATACCAGCAGTTAGGCTGGCCCACTGAAGGAGACGACTGGTGGCATGGAGTTGCCATCAAGTGCTCCTGCGACTACCACCGGCGGATAGAGGAGAAGCTGCTGGAGATCATCCGGCAAGAAGGTCATGCCGGACACCGGCGTGGATGCGCCGTTATCAGACCGAACTTCCTGTATAAGCCGACAGACTGGGCGCTATGGTGGTACAAGTACCCGTTGAGGTCCGCCAAATGCTCAGAGGTCATCTCCGACGAACAGTTCGCAAGCATCATCGAACATTGCATCCAGTTCGTGAGGAATCAGAGGTAGTCAAACATGTCAACACTCAACGTAGCCCTTGTGGACAAAGCCCGGTATCAGACAGGGAACACCGTCTATCGGTTCCGCTATGCGGTGATATCAGATGGAGACGGTACAGAGGTCACAGCTATCCTGGTAGATAGCAAAGTGCTATACCACCACCTGCCGATAAGCCGATTCGTGGAGCTCGTTCATAACGCAGACGATGGCGACTTCAGTGCCAGGCTGGAACTCCACAACCTGCTACATGAGGCTGAGGAATGGCAGGACAAGGTGTTAATTGGGCAATGAGGAGGCTAACCATGCATCTGGTGATTCCGCTTATCACTGAGGAAGGCGATCTCTGGATTATCGTTCGGCGATACAGCCGTGACGAGGTATCAACCAGGCTGGACAGGATGCAGGCTATGGCTCAGCAGCTCGATGAGCACCAGTCCATCCTGTGGAGAATGCCTGTAGTTGTCATCGACCGTGAAGTTATCCCTGTACTGGACCTGCCGCATCTTGATAAGGCACTGGAACAGGAATCGCCCATCCTGATCAACGACAGACAATGGAGGGAAGTCGTCGATCTGATAGGCGAGCGATACCTGTGGGATGCCTTCCTGATGATAGAGTGCAACAGAGCCGGCAACATGCAAGCGCAGATAGCTATCCCAAGGTATGAATACAGGCTCGAGTATCCGGTTGAACTGTCCGCGTTATTTCATAACACTTCCCGCTAGCAGGAGGTCAAACATGGCCAAGAACTACAGATTCCTTCTGCGTTACATCTCACGCCGTGCCGTTGAGCTGTTCGACGCCCCATACGAATTCCCGTCCTGCACCAGATGGCCCGACAGAGTAGTGCACCTTATGAAACCGAGAGAGGTAGAACTCACTCCTGGCACCACTCTCCTGTACAAACCGGGCAGGCATATCGATGAGCAGGGTACGTTTGTTGTACGCGCAGGCGATATGGAAGTTGCTGTATCTGAATACGATGATGGGGCAGCCTTCAGCGATTCCTTCATCCGCGCAGGAGAAGGGATGCTCAGGGAGTCCATTCTGAGTAACCCGGACGGCTCTCGAATGTACCACTACCTGTACGGTAACGAAGTGGAACGGGCTCACAGGGATGCCTGCACGTTCTTCAGGCGGTTCCGTCGGGAATGGAAAGATGCCTGTGAACAGGCTCTTTGGGAGGACGCTACGAGATACACGGCTCCTTTCATCAAGTTCATCAGCTCCCTGTCTATCAAGGATCGGTTCACCAACGCTGTAGTAAGGGCAGAGCTCATGTACGGCATGAGGGATACATATTACTCCAGACACGTTATCGAGACTCTGAGAGATGCGCTGGACTATCAATCCCGGATAGCCAAAAGTGAGTTCAGGAATACGCTATACGATAGGTACGACGATCTGCTCCTGTATGGTCGTCGTTTGGCTGCAGATCTGATATCGCTTGCATCCATGGAGCAGTATCTACGCAGAGGCATGGATCTGAAGGACGCCAGGAATCTGGTCATCATAGACAACTTACTGATCCATGCATATTACGACGTCTCTGCAAGCTCGTACAGGGTTCTGGCTCCAGATGCCAATCTGGAAGCGGAAGCACGCAGGCTTATTAGAACCTTCAGATTGGACGACGCTCTGGAGAGGCTTTGCAAGGGCAGTCTGCCCTATCTGGCTACATTAATAGACCGCATACTGAACACCCAGCCCATTGTGCATGAGGTTACCTGGCAGAAGGTGGAGACCGGTCAGGACATGCAAGCGCTTGTGCTGGAGTATAGCGTACGTGGTGACAAAGGTGTTGAGGCACTCTTGGAAGTGCTATCATGTTAGACCTGGCGTGCACAAATACATTATCTGGAGGTATACGACATGGACGAACGGGTACAGGAAGCAGTTGAGTTCATGTTACAGGATGTGCTGTTCATGAAACAGCAAGAGCAATCCCTGGATCTGGAGGACATGCTCCTGTTCGCTTACCAGCACCTTATCGATATGGAGCAGTGGCGACTGCAGTTAACCAGAGACGAGCTGGACGAAGCGTGGGAGCGTGTCAGGGAGACCATCCAGAGGCAGGAAGCTAACATTGACGAGAACACACGTTAGCAACATACCAGAGCAGGATAGAAACAAGCAGGATGGGAACAAGCAGGATGGGAACAAGAAGGAGTTAAGAAGCCATGTACAACACCAATCCCCAGTACATCATCATTACCTGCCCCTGCGGTTCTCAGGTTCAGCTGGAGCTGGTAGGTGGTCAGTATCAGAACACCTACGACGGCGAGTGCCCACGGTGCGGTACCCGCTGGGAGCTGACCAACGTTACCGCTGAGATGGCAGATGATATAGAGGAGGATTACTGCGTGAGCCAGGTGTAGATGACTCGAGAGGGCGAGCTCAAAGGTTCGTCCTCTGGAGCATCAGGAACATAACAGAGCAGCACAGAAATAACAGGAGGAACCTCATGGCTGTACCGTGGACAGGTCACTTCGTCGTAGACTACGGGCTCACCGCTATACTGAAGATCTCCCGTAGCAACCAGATAGATGATCAGGCTATCGACAATATGGCAGGCCCGCTGAGGGATATGCTTGCCCAGGAGAGCTTCGAGCTATTCCGTAAGAAGTTGCGCTTCTTCACTCCCAACTGCGTGTTCACTCAAGGCGCCTATGGACAACCAGAATGGAATGATGCCATTGACCGGCTTATCCATCGTGCCAAGCTGGCTCTGACCTCTGGAAGTTCCATCTGTCATATCTGTGGCAAGCGTGTTCCAGAAGAGGCTATTGTATCGGCGAAGCGTCATGTGCTACCGTTCCTGCATGGCGAGTTCAACTTCTATCCGTCACTGATGGACGGTATGCCAGTCTGCGGGTTATGTGAGCTGGCTGCACTCTCCGCCTTCATCGCTGCCGACCACATCAACAACGTGCATATGGTGATACCGCATATACAGAACGAACTGGTTGGCAAGGCGATAGTAGACAGGATCTACAGAGAGAACTACCAGAAGGTAGCAACTTCCACCAATGGAGAGCAAGCTAAGTTCAGGATGGATACTCCTGGGCAGGCGAGAGCGGATATTGTCAAGGATATCGTAGCACAGAACTCCTATCGTGGCGAGTCTGTAACGATATGGCTGATCAACAGCTCGCAGCGGGGTGAAGGTGAAATCAGCTACATGGTGATACCGAACCGTGTAATAGACCACATAACGAAGCTTGACACCGTAGAGTATCACATGGGGCTGTCAAGTTTCCACTTCATCAACACATTGAAGGATCGGTGCAAGCAGCGTGGTAGAGACACGCAGCTTGACCTCTACTTACAGGGCAAGTACCAGCCTGAACTGGGCGATAGATGGTATGCAGTACGCAGATACCTGACGGAGGTACGTGGAATGGACAATGGATTGATTTCAGCGTTGACACAGGTTGCCATCGCTGCTGGCGATCATATCTACCAGTCTGTATCAAACAGCGACGATGTGCTGGAATCGGCGAAGCGTGAGATGCTGAATCTGGTGAACAGCAGGGATAGGGACAAGACTATACGGTTCTTGACGAGGCTGGCAAGAGACGGTAAGGTGGATGCGTCTCTGCTCGCTCCCCTGTTCCTGTATCATGACCTGACGAGAGTGCTTCAATACCTCTCTGTTGCTGTATACGACTACGTTCGTTGTCGACACACTGGCTTACAGTTCGACGACAATGTACAGCAACAGGTACAGTCTCAGGATCAGGCAATCTTGCTGATGGAGCGTATCGCTGATAGCTTCGTATCGATGGACCGTGCTGCTACGCTACATAAGAGGCTACGCAGTGCTGCATGGTCTGGCGACATGAAGGCGATTCGATCGCTGTATGCATATCTCGCTCGTATCGGGAAGCTCAGCTGGCAGGATTTCGTTCTGCTGTGTCCTATAGACTTCATGCTGGATGCTAACACAGAGAAGCAGAATCGCATGAGAGCCAGGGCAGCTGCGCAGGTGCTGGAGATCCTCATCGCCAGCAAGCTACGCGAGCTTGGCATTCAAGTAGATGACGAGGACCAGGATGAAGAGGAGGAAGATACCTACACTGAAGATCAGGAGGTAGAGGAATGAAACTTACCGGAACATTTGCTATCTATGCAGATGTTGCTGCATTGAACTGCAATAAGACTGAGCAAGCGGATATCGGACAGATCTCCCTTGTCAAGAAGGTGGGCAATCGCCCTTACGCATCCGGTCAAGCATGGCGTCACTGGTGGCGTAATGTGCTGTACAACCACTTCGGCTGGAATCCGACCACTTATGAGATGGTGAAGGCGGAGGGTGCCGGTGCGCATGGCTACGCTGCATGTGATCCAGTCGAGCACGAGGATGACGACCTGTTCGGTTACATGCGTGCTGAGAAGGGCAACAACGCTATCAAGCGCACGTCGCCACTTCACTGTTCTGCGTTGTCTGCTATCCACGATGCTCGACCAGTGTCTGACTTCGGTGTCCTGTCGGTTGCCGGCGACAACGCTGTATTTCAGCGTGAAGTATACTCTGCGTGGATGGCTGCGAACTTCTCGCTGGATCTGGAGCGTGTCGGCGTGTTCGAGGCTCCGCTCGTCGAGGGACGTGCTGGCGGTGAGCTGGACGCTGAGACGTTACGGAATCATGCGAACAAGTTAGTGCAGGTTACGCATGATAAGTTCGCATTGAGTCGGGACGAGCGCAAGCGCAGAGTGAGGGATCTGCTGAAGGCGCTGACGTTGCTGGAGGGCGGTGCGAATCTCGCCAGGAACAACACAGACGTCACACCTCAGGTGCTGGTGCTGACAGCGGTCGAGCATGGCAACGCAATACTGCAGGGCATCTTCAAGAAGCGCGACGATAGCATCATTATCGACATAGAGCGACTGAAGTACCTGCGTGATCGCAACCTGCTGGAAGAGCTTCACATCAGTGCTGTGCCTGGTGTTGTTATCAACGAGCAGGCTGTCAAACAGCTAGAGTTCGTACGCTGGCACAGCACGATGGAGGAACTAGTTACTGCTGTTGCAAACTTAGTAGACAAGTTCTACGATGACTTGCAGCAGGAAGAGCGTGCAGTGGATGCTGAATCTCTACGTCAGTCCATAGAAGCCGCGGCGGCTGCTAAGAAGGCTAAGGGCAGGAAGCAGGGCAAGGAGCAGAACGAACAGCAGGAGCTGGCAGATCAGCGGGAGATCGATGAAGAGTAGGCTGCTGTCTCTCTGTTTGGTACATACCTAAGTAGGATAGAAATGAACTTAGTGAAGAGTAGACTGCTGTCATCAAGAGTCGTCTACCTCCGGTTTGGTATCTCCACGAAGGAGGTAGACGACTCATTTAGCACTGTGTTTGTGGTTTAGACAACACAGTGATTAGTTATCTCATACTCAAACACACGTTTAGCGTCACTTGATTGATGACTAATCAGTCAAGTGACATGTCGGTTTGGTCAGGTACATACCTAAGTAGGATAGAAACCTATTCGCGGAAAACGTGAAGTCTGACAAAGGAGTGGTCAGGTACATACCTAAGTAGGATAGAAACACGGCTATATCATGGCGCGTTCGGCAGAGAACACCAGTCAGGTACATACCTAAGTAGGATAGAAACAATCTTCGTAGAGAGGTATGTATTCTTTCCCGTACGGGTCAGGTACATACCTAAGTAGGATAGAAACCATTCGGGAAGCGGTCATACAGGAAGCGTAAACACTCGTCAGGTACATACCTAAGTAGGATAGAAACGCGAGCCATTCCGGTGTGGTCTTGAGGACGCGTGCTATGTCAGGTACATACCTAAGTAGGATAGAAACGCGGTACAGGATTGTTGACGTACTAACGGGTGAAGCAAAGGTCAGGTACATACCTAAGTAGGATAGAAACGAACGACTGTCCCTTCACCCTGGTCAGCGTCGTGCCAGTCAGGTACATACCTAAGTAGGATAGAAACGCCGATACCTCACGGAAGTAGTCTGGCTTCGGAGGTGTCAGGTACATACCTAAGTAGGATAGAAACTGCATCACGAAACACTATCGTCTCTTCTTCCGGCGCGGTCAGGTACATACCTAAGTAGGATAGAAACCCTTTTGGTTTCGTTAGTTGTTTGTCATCATGAAGGGTCAGGTACATACCTAAGTAGGATAGAAACGCACGAACTCGCGGCGCACTGGGCGCACGCTGATGTTGTCAGGTACATACCTAAGTAGGATAGAAACTTGCAGAGCGGGCAGGGGACGAAGTCTACTTCATCGTGTCAGGTACATACCTAAGTAGGATAGAAACGTCGTTGGGGGAAGCACCAACGAACAGCACCCTTGCCAGTCAGGTACATACCTAAGTAGGATAGAAACGCTGGCACTCTCAACCATGCAGGCACGTTCGGGTAGTCAGGTACATACCTAAGTAGGATAGAAACGGAGAACGTGCTACTGTTCTTAACCAGCCCAATGCGGTCAGGTACATACCTAAGTAGGATAGAAACCTGGAGGCATCGTTATCATCGTGACATTGCGATTTCAAGTCAGTTACATACCTAAGTAGGATAGAAACAGCTCCAGGTTAAGGTAGAAACAGGCATGAGTGCTCACGTCAGGTACATACCTAAGTAGGATAGAAACCAGTGAAGTTGAAGTCACTGTTGTCTACAGATTGATCAGTCAGGTACATACCTAAGTAGGATAGAAACGAATCCAGTCCCCGACAGCCATCGCCAGATACAGCAATGGTCAGGTACATACCTAAGTAGGATAGAAATAAGTAGGATAGAAACTCAAGGTGTGACCTTTGAGGTTCAGGACTACGAGCTGAGTTCGGTACATACCTAAGCCAGTTGGGTACATACCTTAGTAGGATAGAAGTGAGTAGGATGGAAGCTAGAATAGAAACGATAGAAACGGAGGTTCTACAGCAATGCAAGTTGTACATGCTGTTATCAGATCTGAAACGGCAAGCTTCAGAGTACACTACTTCATGAAACCTCAGCCCACGTTGTCTGTGCCACCACCTTCCACCATCATCGGCTTACTCAGAAACGCAGCGGGGCGCTGGGTTGACACAGATGAGATATCGTTCCTTGCCTATCGTTTCGAATACGCTGAGCGTGGAATTGATGTGGAGAAGATCTACAAGACCAAAGCAATCGAGAAGGGCACAGACATCGTTAGCAGGGAGTTTCTATACAATACAACACTGCATCTGTACATCGATCCAGAGTTTGAGTATGCATTGAAGAATCCCCATGGTATCCTCACACTTGGCAGAAGCCAGGATCTCGCTACTGTCGAACTCGTAGAGACTGTAGAACTCATCGACGGAGAAGGTGAGGTATCAGGTGTATTAGTAGATAGCGACGAAGCGAAGCGGCTGGAACTATTCGGCGCCATCTACGCACTACCGATAGACTTCACCAGAACCGAGCCGCGTCACCCAACAAGCATACGCAGCTTCACTGTTATCGATTGCAAGCAACAACCTGTTCAGCAAGCGAGAGGTTTAGTGCATGAAGGCAAGGTACTCTTCCCTGTTCGATTCTCTTGATTGCTACCTCGCTAAGTCCGATGGCACAACACTCAAGCAGCATACGCTGGATGTATTGAACTACATCAAGCACTTAACGGATGATGAGAGAGCTCATCTGGCGGCGGTCTATCATGATCTCGGTAAGCAAGCAAGCGGATTCCAAAGGCAGCTTGAGGATAGTGGTTTCAAGTGGCACTACCGACACGAAGTACTATCAGCGTTGATATACCTCATGCAGGAGGAGTTTGATCCTGCAGTATTCGGAGCCATCCTTACGCATCATCGAGATATAGAACATCCACACAACCGCGAGCCAGAGGGAAGTATCTCTGCACACCTCCGCAATATAGGGATAGTGCTTGATAAGGCCGGGGAGCTTCCTGTACCGGTTCCAGAGGATATTGTGCGTAAGCTAGTGGAGCATACTAAGTACCTCCGCTACGGTATAGACGAAGGTATCTACACGGATCACGTTCTGCTACGTGGTTATCTGATCGCAGCAGACCATGCCGCCAGTGCCGGGCTGAAACAGCCCGTTCAGGTCAAGAAGGTCAACCTCAACATCTCACCGCGCGGCTTCCAGCAACAAGCAGCTGAGACAGAAGGAAACCTCATTCTGGAGGCACCAACCGGCAGTGGTAAGACCGAGGCAGCCCTTCTCTGGTATGACCGTAACCGGAACGGCAACCGACGGCTGTTCTATGTGTTACCTTACCAATCGTCTATTGAAGCAATGCAGGAGCGGTTTGTTCAACGAGGTGTGTTCCAGGGGGATGAAGTCGGTGTTGTGCATGGGCGTGACATGCTATATGCATTCCGGAGGTATATGGATGAAGGTAACGAGGATTTGGCATCACAGCAAGCTAAGCAGGATGCGAACCTGAACAGGCTGGTGCACAAGCCGGTCAAGATAACCACACCGTATCAGCTATTGAATTACCTGATCGGCATCAAGCGGTTCGAAGTAGGCATCGTACAGATGAAGGATGCCTGCTTCGTGTTCGATGAGATACATGCATACGACAGCAGTACGCTGGCAATGATTACGGTATTGATTGATGTGATTCAGCAGCTTGGTGGCAAGGTAATGGTGATGTCAGCCACGTTGCCTGAACCACTGGTAGACGAGTTGAAACGCCGTCTACATAACGTGAAGCACATTGTTGCCGATGTGGCGTTGCCGGACAGGCACTACCTGAAGCGTTTGGACCAGACGCTGGAGGATTGTATTCCTCTCATCCGCCGAGATCTGGAACTGGGCAAGTCCGTGCTGGTGGTCTGTAACAGAGTAGATCAAGCTGTGTCCATGTACCAGACGTTCTCCGATATCCCATCCAGACGGCTATTGCACTCCCGCTTCATGATTAGGGATAGGTCACGGATAGAGAACGACATCCTGCACCACAAACCTCAGCTACTCATCGCCACTCAAGTTGTGGAGGTATCACTGGACATCAGCTATGACACATGCTATACCGAAGTAGCTCCTGTTGACGATCTGCTTCAGCGGTTCGGTAGAGTCAACCGTCGCGGTGAGCACGGCATAGTCGATGTGCATGTAGCGACGACGTATGATGCTGGCAAGCTGGAGTACGTCTACGATGAAGAGTACCTCAAGAACACGCTGAATGCAATATCGGAACAGGCTATCAGCTGGCACGTCCAGCGGGATTGGGTCAACCATGTCTATCAGAACATGCTACAGGACCGTAGATATCTACGCAAGCTTGATGTGTTCTCGAATCACGTGAGGAGCATGAAAGCATACATAACCACTACAATGGAAGACATCGAGCAAAAGATAGCAGGTACGATAGACGTCGTTCCTGCTTGCTATCTCGATGAGTTCATGCAGCTGACAGACGAGGGCAGGTATTTGCAAGCTAGGGAGCTACTGGTTCCTGTTCCATTCGAATGGAAGCAGTGGTATGGGAACAGGATATCGTACATAGGAAGCGGTTCGTATACTATTGATGCAGACTACTCGGAGGAGTACGGACTAGTCAAGCCGGAGAAGGGGGAAGGCAATTCAGCGTTGATTGTATAGTGACGTTAGATACATACCTAAGTAGGATAGAAACTTACAGAACAGACTATGATCTTAGTGTATGGAGGAGAACCGGGCATGGTCAACACCCCACTCAAGTTCATCAGCTTCGTTCGTAACAAGACCAGAGAGCTCTTCATGGAGCCGTTCATTCGACCCCCCGACGTCTGGCCCGTGCGGATAGTCTATCCTGCAGAGTCCTACGGATGGACGCTGCCCCATGGTGTGTCTCTACGTTATCAGCCAGCAGACAGTGATACTCCAGGCACCATCCTGCTACGCATAGGAGACGTGGAACTAACTATCAACGAACACAGTCACAACCTGCCCGGTGCCAGAATAGCGTCCCGCAACTGGCTGATGCAGATGATGAAGCATCTTGAGAACGATGATTCCCTCCAGGAACGACAGGGCAGGATGATAAGCCAGATGTGCAACGAATCATCCGCATTCTTTGACTATCTACGGCAGGAGTGGATAAGGGCATGCGAACAGGCTTCCGAACAGCATATCCGGTACACCGCTTCGTTCCTGGACTTTGTGCAGTCTTTACCGCTGGATAAGCTGTTCCAGGACGTATTGGTTCTTGCCAATCTGTTATCCACGAACTATGTGCAGTCTGAAGCGGCAGGACACTACCGCATCATGCTCGTGAGACAGGAGCAACTCCTGAACTGCAGAAGCGAGATCAACGACACATACGGTTACAGGAGTATAGAGCATCTTGCCAGAGATCTCCTTCATTACATGGTGCGGCTCGCCGCCCTTCGGTTCGCCCTGAAATCTGGATACGATATCCGCTTCAACGTCGTCCTGGTACGTATCAACAACGTGCTGGTACAAACCCATGACGTGATTAGTGTCTACCAGCGATACATCATTGTGGAGCCCGGCATGACAATGAGAAGCGCCGTCAGCGAGCTGTTCCCGCATCCCATAAAGAACAGCTGCTTCGTGCGACCGCTGGCACGTGGTAACCTCATGCATATCGCCTCTCTCATGAACCAGCTGCCCAGATTGACGCCACAGGTGTCCCTGATGATGGGCGATAAGGTGATGCTGCTGGAATACGATATAGACCTCAACAATTGCCCCATATAACCTGCCAAGAGTTATAGTGGTTAGGTACATACCTTAGTAGGATAGAAACAGAGTTTATAGTGAACAACAATCTCATCAGGAGTTCCAACCATGAAGTTCTACGCCATACGGTGCCAATCCGACAGCGATACTGTGACTCTACTACTGGACAAACACGATCTGTTCATGTTGGACAAGGAAACAGTCGGCGGTCTCGTCGTCAGAGACTACCAGATCGAGCAGACGGTGGAGGAACTGGACTGGTGCAAATATCTGCAAATCATCAAGGATAAGGAGGTCTCTGTCGTCGCAGTAGAACGCTACTCCTTCTGCTATCGTGGGAAATGGTATTCTGTTCCCATCGATGCCGTGCAGGATATCATCCGGCAAATCTCCGGGCGTATATACCGATACGGCACGCTCACCATTACGGAACAGCAACTGCAACGAATCATCCAGGTTCTGGAGAGTCTGGAATACGAGCTGGTCCCCAACACGCTGGACAGGAGCGTAGACTACTTCTTCAAGATACCTGTCGGCGGGTATGAGCTCTACGTATTCCGCGAAGGAGGCGCCTGGGCGTTTCTCAAAGACAACAGCAGGCATCTCCACAAGATCGACGATGAGTGGTTCAAGAACCTCATACACGGCGAGCTGAATCCGGAGGTGGCCTGAATGCGTGTCTATATCGGAATGCCCATCTCCAACCACAGAGACTATGATCCCCAGCAGATGTTCAAGCAGGTAGCGGAGCTTGTTCGGTCTCATGGGCTGGAACCCATCTCGCCGATGGACTTCATGAACCCGGAGATCTGGCCAAGACTGCTCGAACAGATGAACTTCAGGGAAGCCTGCAAGCAGCTGGTGCAGTCGGACCTCAGCCTTCTCAAACAGTCGGATGCCATCATCGCCATCATGGCACGGGCAAGTATCGGCACCAGCATGGAGTTGCTCTATGCCCGCCTGTGGGGCAAGACCACCGTGCTGGTGACAGGATACCAGAACCTGTACCATCCGTGGCTATGGTATCACTCCGATAAGGTTATCTACTCTGAAGATCTGTTCGGCGATGGTGTAACCAGAGCATGCATCTGGTTGAACGAGCACAGAGCCCCACCAAACGGTTAGGAGGCACGTTCATGACCGTACGGGAGATCCGCAGGGCGATAGATGAGGCCATCCACATCGTCCGGTCTGGCGATTATGATCCCACGATACTGAATGTGCGTACACATGGCAACCTCACCTTGCTGAACTATACCGATAAAGCCAGCTATCGTGGTATGTGGACGCCATGGCTCAGAGTCTGTCGTGGGCTGGTCATCGATTCGGAGAACAATCTGGTGTCGCTACCGCTTGTCAAGTTCTTCAACTTGAACGAGCATGATGAGACGTCGCCGGCTCATCTTGCGGACAAGACCGTGCGTTGCGTCTGTGAGAAGGCGGACGGTGTGATGATACAGGTATTCCATCATGAAGGTGAACTCGTGTTCGCTTCACGACACGGCATCTGGACAAGAGCTGCCGTCATCGCCAGCCAGCTCGCCGGTGGATGCATACAGCTTCCTGAAGGCTACACGATGGTTGCCGAGTTGTTACACAACGAGGTGTGGCAACCCGGCATGTGCACTCCACCGGCGCAGCCTGCGCTGGTAATACTCTATCTCAGAGACCTCAGCACGCTGGAGTTGATACCGGCGGTAGAGTTCTACAGTCACTTAGAGCCTCCACTCAGACTACCACAGCAGTATCCCGTGTATAGCATTGACGAGGCTGTGCAGCTCGTGGAGATGGCGGAACATGCGGACTGGGAAGGCGTTGTGGTGCAGTATACTCACGGTTACGGTAACCTGCTCGTCAAGTTGAAGTCGCCGGAGTATCTGAAGCGACTGGCAAGCGTTCGTGGTATGACCACGAACCGGATGCTGAGGACGTATCTGGAGGGCGGACTGGAAGCGTTAAGGGCGACCGTCGCCGAGGTGGAGGAGTTCCTGGTGTATCTGCCTCATGTGCAAGAGCTGATTGCACGGATAGAGAGTCTGGAACGGCAGGTAACGGAACAGGCTCAGCGTTATGCCGGGCTGGGCAGAGCCCGTGTGCTGGACATCCCACCGCCATGGCGCTGGACGGTCTCCTATACCGGCGATAAGTTCAACCGGTCCATAAGGAAGATCGTGGTACGTGAGATGGAGAACTCAGGTTGGGCACATACCTAAGTGGGATAGAAACTGTGCACTGGAGTGATATTGTATATGGCGATAGCGATCAACACGGCGCAGAGCGCACGGTTCGCAAACGATCTGTATGCGAACTGTCTGGCGAGCTGTGCAGCCTCCATAGGCTGTTCGGTACATACCTGAGTAGGATAGAAACTGATGATACCGTATGCATACACTCTGGCATCGTGCTGAGTTCGGTACATACCTGAGTAGGATAGAAATGAGCAGGATAGAAACTGGCGCAACGGAGGGACATATCATGAAGCTTCTGGACAAGAAGGACGGCAGTTACGCCACGGCGCAGTTGGCGGAGAAGGCGATCGCCCTGCATTTACAAATTGGCAACATGGACATGGGCAACTTCGTGCTGGATGTGGGCGCCATGCCGCATCTGGTGCTTGTGGAAGGCACACCTGAGGAGATACTCGCCTGGCGGCTTGCCGGTGGCGAGATCGCCGAAGGATTGAAGCATCCATTGATGCCCAGTATCGGCAGGTTACCGGAGCTGGCGGAGAAGCTGATGAAGTTGTACCGACAGACGGATCCGGAGGACTATTCCGAACGTGTAGACCTTATCAAGGTGCTATGCTCCTGATCCATTCCCGCCAGCGCTCTATCACCGCTTCTCCTGTATCCGGAGGCGGTGCGGTCTCGTAGTTCCTGTGGTGCACTACCTCCGCTTCCGAAGCCTGCTGCATGGCGTGTTCCGCCCTCAGTCTTTCCCTGGCACGGTCGTATAACTCGATCAGCTTGAAGGAACGACGCAGGTGTTCCGGATGCACAACGGATTCGTCTATTAATCCTAACGGTGCGATATCCGGCAGTATCTCCGCAAGGTTCAGCTTCTCACCGGTCTCTGCCACCTCAATCGATTCGGGCAGGATGTTTATCTCCTTACCGATGAGGTCCGGTCTGGCTTTACCGATGAAGTAGGGATAGATCCAGATTCTGGAAGCCTGTCCCATGATGGTCTCACGGAGTTGTCTATCCAGACTACCGGATTCCGCGGCGCTTATCAGTTTATCGTATACCATGCTGGTGATATGTTCCAGACTCTGCATGGCGGTTGTGAAAGCCCTCAGGTCTCGGCGTTCCAGGGAATACCTCATGACGTTCGGTTCATCGATAAACTTGTTCGGTCGTCTCTGCTCGATATCGCTTGCGGCTTGCCTTACCATCTGCCAGAGCGGACTGTTCTCGGTATCCTCTATCAGTGCCGGGTCTATTACCTCCAGACGGATAGGGTCGCCGTATCTGGGCTTCACATCGTCACCGGCGTGCACTGCCATCTCGGCGCTATATCGCATGGTCAATGCGCCTTCCAGGTCGCCGGACAGTGCGGCTCCGATGGCATCGGCGACCGCCTCCTGAATCATGGCGTAGTTCATATACGATCTGGTGACGATATCCGTCATCCCTAACTCGCCGCTCAGGTGGCGTTGCAGGTTGCTGTAGGTTATCGTGGATAGCGGGAACATCACGCCGTGCGTGTACTCGTGCAGGTATGTGAACGGCGTCACCCGGTTCACCACCTCCACGTCCTGCACGCCCTGTATCACCCGCTTGAGCTCCGGACTGACCCGTTCGTACTCATCCATATACTCCCTTATAAACGGTGAGTTCATCATATCCAGATACACCAGTCTGGTAGCGGGCATCGTCTCCTTCAACAGCCCTGACGGTTCAACCGTCCTGTCCGGTTGAAGCGGGTCCAGTCCGCGCATAGAGGGACCGGACAGGAACGAGCTGTACAGATTGACCTTATTCTCATAGCCCAGTATCCGGTCCACTTCGGTTGAAGCTTCCTGATACAATCTTAATCCTATGGGCGGTCGCTTCACCTTCCACTCGCCTTCCCGATAGGCGGTGCTCATGGATGCGTCCGGCTCCCAGATGGTGTTGGTGGCAGCCAGCAACTCCATCGGAAGCCTGTCCAGCGCTTCCTGAATGCGCACCGGGCTCTGGATATCGCTCCATGCGGACAGGAATCGCTGTTCAAAGTCCCTGAGATGCTCCTGCGTGTAGATGGGGAATGCGTTACCGGCCAGTAAGCTCCGTACATAGCTCGTGCCCAGCGCCTGCTGTGCCGGGCTATCGGCAAGAACCTCCTGCTCAGTAGCAAGAACATCCTGCTCAAGAATCTCCTGAGCGGGACTGTCGGCTATTACCTCCTGTGCAGGGCTCTGGAACCGGTCGGCGCGTTTGAGCAGGTTCTGGATGAACTTAGACATCGTTCATCACCTTCCAGAACCGGTCGCGCCATGCGGACACGACATCGGCGGCTGGTGTGCCGGGCGACAGGTTCAACCGAACACCTTGCCTGATAGCCTCTCTCGCCCTGTCGTATATCTCCAGCGCCTTGAAGCCCCGCTCCATCTGCACGGGATGCATCACCTGCGGACCGTACATGGATGAGATGTTGAGTGAAGGTAAAAGCTCGGCGATGTTCAACTCCTCGCCTGTGGATGCGACACGAACAGAGTCTGGGGTTACGCTCAACTGCTCGCCGATCAGGTCCGGTCTGCTCTTGCCCACCATGTATCCGAGAGCCCAAAGTCTCGTGCCCTGATACTTGATCAGCTCCTCCACATCCGGGTGCAGGTTACCGAGCATTCCGGAACGGTAGTCCTCAATGATGGGGCGCATGATATCACTGCTGAGTCTCTTTATCGTTCTGGAGAAGTATGCGGAGGCATAGATGTCCAGCTTCGCATTCCTCACCATGTTTAACGGGTCCATTGTCGCTCTTAGCTTCTCAACCGTTTGCTGGTCCATTGCAGAAGCGGCGGCATCCGCCATCAGGTCACCCGTTCTGGCGGTATTGTGGAGTATCCGTTCGGAGACCGCTGTGGCGTATCGGTTGACCAGTTGCGCCAGCGGTGACGTCTCCGATTCAATCATCTGGGGATCAATCACGCGCACGTTGAGGGGGTCACCGAACTTCCAGCCCTGCATCTCGCCGCTGCGACTGGACAGCGCTTTACCGTATGCGCCCATCGCGTAGCGCCCGCGCACCATCGCCTGCGGGTTGAGACTGATCGCCATGGAGAACATGTCCGCGCGAGCCTCGTTGAGGAACTGCGATTCCAGCACGCCGCGTGTGAGGATATCCGCCAGAGATCTCTTGCCCTGCACGTATTCCTGAACCACGCTGTGCGGAACCATCCTGCTGGGCTGAAGCGTGGTGTGTGCGAACTCGTGGGCTGCCAGCGAGATGGGAAGATCATCTTCCTGACCGGTAGCGTATCTGTAAGATTCCCTTACCAACCGTTTGGCTTCATCTGGATCCATTCCGGCATGTATGGGAGCCACGAGGTTGCTCGGTACGGAAGCGGGATCCCCACCGTTGGGGGCGTTGTATTTGTACGCTATCTGATATACCGGCGCGGTCTGACGTGCTACCTCGCGCATCAGCTCGGTGCGGTCACCTGCGAGCATCCTTGCGGACAGGTTGATATCCGGATAGTCCGTGATGGCTTCCTGTCCCCATGCAGAGTGTCCTTCCTTGCTGGCATACAGGTTGAACTGTGCGCCACCTACGGCTCTGGCAAGCTCGCTGTAGATGGAATGGTAGAGTTCGCCGCCTCCGACTCTGGCGATATCCTGTGCCTGACCGGTGACAGGTTGACCGCGCAGGTATACGGCGAGGTTCCTGCGCTTGTTATCAGGCCCTACCGCTTCCATGACGGCGCGTTCTACGCCCATGAGCATGCCGGAGCGGAGCTCCTCGGCGGACTGGGCAGACACTACCAGACGGCGGGCGAGTATCGGAACGCATCATAGGGCGTCTTATGCTGCATGTAGTGCCCCATGATGCTCGCCTTGATGCGGGGTACAACGTCTTGCTGGAAGAGCTCGTTAAACGCCTGCCAGGATCGGTTGAGGTCCTGTTCGGAGAATATGTACATCCGTATCCACCGTGCTTACCAGTACACACGGTGGACAATCAGATGGCGCAACAATCAGATGGCGCAACAATCAGATGGCGCCGAACTCGCGCCTCCACGACTGCACGATCTCGGTGGCTGCCATACCAGCCTGCAGAACGAGTCGTTTGCCTCTCAGGAGCGCCCGTTTGGCACGACGATACATCTCCAGCGCGTTATGGGCGCGTTCCAGCTGTTCCGGATGCATCTCGCCCCTGCCGGTCAAGGACAGATAGTCCAGGTCGGGGATACCTGTCTTAGCGAGGTCCAGCTTCTCACCGTCCATGAACACGCCTTCCGGAGTGACCTCTATCTCCTTGCCTATCAGCTCCGGCGAGGCTTTGCCTATCATGTAGGCGGTGCTCCAGAGTCTGCTGCCCCAGGTCTCTATCACCTGACGTAGCTGGCGCTCGTCGCCACCGTAGCGACTGAGGTCCAGCGTGCCCCCGCTCAGCTTGCGATACAGTTCCTGCGCGACGGTGCTGTTGATACCGCTGATTCGGGAGATAACGCCGGTCAACGCCTCGATGTTCAACTCGCCCTTCTCGTCCTCTATCTGGTCCACATCCGCGATTTTGTCCAGCGGATACCTGCGCAACTCGTCCCTCAGCAGTCTACCAAGCGGGGAATCCACATCCTCCACCAGTTTGGGATCCATGACCACCAGCTTGAACGGGTCTCCATACTTCCAGCCCTTCAGCTCCTGCCTGTTCCTGCGTGCCGCTGCATATATCTGTGATGCGGCGGCGAACGCGTACCGGGAATGAGCGATGCCTTCAGGATCCAGTGAGACCGCTGCGGCGAATGTATCAGATAGCGCTTCGTCCAGATACTGGGACTGCATCAGCTCCGCAACCGCAACATCTGTCGGACTGGTCTTGCCCCGTAACATCCTGAACAGCGCCGAGGTGGCAATGGGCGGCACCGGCTGGATGTTGGCATGTGCGAACTCATGGGCGACCGTGCGGATCATGGACCTGGCATCGCGTGCAGTGCCGATAGCAGAGCTCGCCTCCAGCGCTCTGGCGATCTGATCAGCATCGGCGCCGGTTTGTCTGGAGAGAGTGGACAGCAGCGAGCTCTTACCGGGCGACCGTTCATACAGGAGCGCCAGTCGCCGGAAGCCTTCACGTGCGTCGTATTCCCCGAGCACTCTGGACAGGTCCTCTGCAGATTCAGCCGGTGCAGGATTCGTCAACTCGTCAGACGGCACTCTGGCAAGGAACACATGCCCAGGCGTCATCTGCCGGATGATGCTCTCTACAGAGCCTGGTCTCAATCCCGGTCGGAACGCAGGGTCGTCCTGATGCGCAAACGCCGGTGACGGGATGGTGGGGCTGGCGTACAGACTGTATATGGGACGCTCGCCCATCTCTCTGTACAGGGTGTCCAGTATATCGGAGAACAGCCGGGCGGTCTGAGACGAGGCGTTCCTGCGTCTACCACGCTCCACGACGGTGGTATAAGTTAACGGATGGTTCAGGATATTGGGATGACTGGGCGCATAGGCAAGAGCCGTCACCATCTGCGGACTGGTACGGGCATGCGCCAGCACATCAGCCTGAGATGCCGGGAACAGGTAGTTCCATGCGCTGAGCCTGACATCCGACTCCACCAGTCTGCGCATGGATTGATATAGCGGAGGATAATCCGATTCCGTGTAAATGTAAGCCATCTACGACACCACAACAAAGAGTACACAGGAGGCAATGATGAACGTACGTTGTGCTATATCCGTCGGTAATCGCCGTGTAAAGGTCATGCGTGTAGAGGAGGGACTGCCCTATGAGAACTTGATAGAGGTGCTGCAGCGCGGTATGAACGTGAAGGTATCGGTGTTCTCAGAGGATGTTATGGGCGCACTCTACGAGCATCCCGTCCACGCCGATATCGTGTGTCCTGCGCACCTCAAACTGTTCCTGCTGGAACAACAGCAACTCTTCCAGGCTGTAAAGCCTTGGGCAACCTTCCCCGACGCCTCGCAGGTGTTGAAGGAGCATCTCCGTCAACAAATCGAGGACAGACTGGAGTACGAGATCCGACGTGATGAATACGCCTTATGGGAAGCGAACCGACTGGGCATCTCTGACGTTTCAGGGATGCTGAAATACATTGAATCCCGAATAGGCAGTCTGGACAGGTACAACGGCGAGACGATAGCAAAACTCTTCCGCAACCTGCTGCTGGTGGAGCGGATAGAGCGTCGCAACCCGCACCTGCACATGATGGATTTCATCCAGTCCAGCAAGCATATCGCCGTGATGTCGCTGGGATACGTGTCCGCGCGGGCAGATGTGCTCAATCCATACGCCGAGCAGGACAGGTTGTATCTTGTCCCGGAGTATCCGTTTCTGCACAACTGGTTCAGCTATTCCTCCGTGTTCCACCCGCAGGGCGATAACGGTTTAAGGGTCTACCTGCACCCGTACTGGCAGCAGAGCGGAGATGGGGTTGCCGTGCAGCTGGCTCGTCCGTTGCCTCTGGAGCCCGCTGAGATGTTCCCTTGTCTGGAGTATGAGGTGCAAGATGGTCGTCTGTTCGTCAACGGGCAGGCGGTGCAGGTGTCGGACACGGTTCCGATGGACATCCCCTGCGACGGTCGTGAGATAGACCTTGTGGTTCCCGTCCCCAGTGCGGACACTCTGGACCTGATGACGGGCGTCCAGATAGATTTTGAGCAATACCAGAGCTACGACCAGTTCGAACAGGCTGGCTATCCGGTCCGGTTGAGGTTAGAGAGCCCGATGCAGGTGCTGTATGCGCTGGACAGGCTGGCGAGCATGTTAATCAGCGGTATGTTCATCACCGGTCGGGAGTTCGAGGTGGATGACGGGGAAGGCGGTAGAGTAGAACGGAGATACACACACCGCTGGACGCTGGCTTCGCTGCTCAACCAGCTTCTGGTACAGGTGTATCCGCCCCGCACCCTCAACGAGCTGGTTTATCGGCTGCTGGTGATGCGTAACAGGTTCCGTGACCGTTCGCCGTGGGAGAGCGTCACGGTGGACGGTTACCGGGACGTTCTGGCGATAGTGAAGGAGATGAGTCGCAGCTTCCCGACGCTGGATGGTTACCTCAGGGAGCGACGCGCCCTGTGCGCCGCCGTGGGGTGGGATGTGAGCACAGAACTTCCGGGAATGTTCCGGCAATAGCGGTACCATTCCCACGCCTCAAGACTATCTCTATCATTTGATAAACCAGACGGAAGTTTAGAAGCTCAGGGATGATAAGACCGCGACGTCCATCCCGCCGCTTCGCTTCCGTCCACATTCAGAGGTGTGGGAATGAGCAGTGCATTCAAGACCCTCCGTACCAGGATATCTCCATGTTTGCAGGATCTGGCGGAGCGTTACCACAGGTGTTATGACGAGCTCCATCGGGTTCGGTTATTAGAGAGTTATGTGAGCAATGTTGAGGAGTTGCTGAACTATCTGGTCATCTGGCAGCACAGGGCGCTCCATTCGCTGGGCGTGCCTCGTGAGGACATGATGCAGTGGGCGAGGCTGGCGGCGCTGGAAGCGCTAGACCGGTACGATTGCACCAGGGGCTCCGACTTTGCCGTCTATCTTGTCTCCTACGTCAAGCGCTACGTGTATAACAAGGTACTGGATGAGTTGCCTGTTCCACGCGACATCAGCAAGCGCATCCGCGCGTATCAGCGCAACGGGTACGACGTGGAAGATCTGCCGGAGCATCTGCACAACGCTTACATGTTGAGGAGTCCGGTGCTTCTGGATTCCAGCATCATGGAAAGCGCGTTTGGCTACAATGATAACGAGTACGATGAGACGGTTCTGGACATCATGGACTTGCTGGGCAAATCGCTATGGCAGCAGTTGTTATCTGTCATGGACGATTGCGAGAGCAGCAGCTGTCTGGAGCACACCTTCGTATCGTTGAGACGACTCAGAGATTCCTGCCCCGTTGATCTTATCCCCTATCTGGACAATCTGACAGACTACATTACATCCATGATGGAACGGAGGTATGGCGTTGAAGTACATCACTGCAGAGATGGTTCAGCAGGCTCGTCAGAGCATCCCATTGAATCTCGGTCCCCTTGGTGAGACGGTCATCCGTCGCACCTATGCACGTGCCAAGCAAGACGGCGGTATAGAGGACTGGTACGACATCTGTGCCAGAGTAGTCAACGGCAACTGCAGTCTGGTGGATTCCAGGTTCATAGAGCCGGAGGAGCCCCAGAAGCTGTTCCATCTGATGGTGACGATGCAGATCATCCCTGCCGGTCGGCATCTCTGGGCTACCGGCATCCACAAGTATCGGCAGTTCGTGAACAACTGCTTCGTAGCGGATTTCACCGACGAGTTCCACAAACACTTCACCTACACCTTCCTGCGGTTGATGGAAGGTGGTGGAGTAGGTGCAAACTATTCCGACCGGTTCATCCATTCCAATCCGAACCAGGTGAACGGTTACTGGGTTCCGGACACCGTTGTGAACCTTCATTTCCTGTGTTCCCCGAACCATCAGGACATAGACCGACCTGTAGGTGCGGAGTCGGACGAGCCTTTCCGCACTTTGAGGGACATGCTGAGCACGCGCTATCCGGTAGATTACGACGGTGCGGAGAACGGCAACTACCTGCGCGTGGACGACAGTCGTGAAGGCTGGGCTGAGGCACTGGAGAAGCTGTTGCAGTTACACCTGTCCGGTCGTGGAGAGGTGGACTTTGTGGTAGATGTAGGCAACGTTCGCCCTTACGGTGCGGAGTTGAAGGGGTTCGGGGGCAAGGCGTCCGGACCTGGTGCGCTCATGGTGATGCTGTATCGCATCAACAGACTGTTGAACAGTCGCACAGGCACGCCGCTAAGCAGTCTGGACTATATGGAGATAGACCACTACATCGCGCAGGCGGTTATAGCCGGAGGCACCAGGCGTTCCGCCAGGATGTCCATGAAGTGGTGGACGGACAAGGATATCTTTGAGTTCATCCACTGCAAGCGCGACTTCCGGTTACACTGGACGACGAACATCTCCGTTGTGGTGGACGACGAGTTCTTCCGTGCGGTACGCAACAGGAAGCATCCGCTACACGGCTGGGCGAACCGTGTGCTGGACGAGGTGATAGAAGGCATGTTGACCAACGGCGAGCCCGGATTCATCAACGCCTCGCAGTGCGAGGTGGACGAGGCGCCGGGCGCCACCTTCTATTCCACCAATCCGTGCGTGACGGAGAACACGCTCGTCTTGACCGATCGTGGCATGGTGCCGGTGAAGGAGCTGAGGGACGAGTTCACGGCGGTATATAACGGTGAGTTCTTCCACAGTTCCGGGTTCTTCAGCACCGGCAAGAAGCCCGTGTATGAGGTACTGACCGTGCAGGGTTCGCGTCTGGAAGCCACTGCTGACCATCGGTTACTGGTGGAGCGTGACGGCACAAAGCAATGGGTTCCCATATCCGATTTGAAGCCTGGCGACAGCGTGGTCATACAGGGCGCGATCGTCGCGGACGACGAGTTCGACAGCTTGCAGGACATGTTGAGTCTACTCGGTTCGGAATCCAGTGATGGCACGGAGTTCATCTGGTTACCGGACAAAGTGGACCCGTACAGGTGGAAAGCGCATCTGAACATGCTGGGCATCAAGTCTGTGCTGGTATACCGACCGTCGCTGGACACGTGGTCTTTGAGGATAGACAAGCAGTATATGCGGCAGGCTCGTCAGGCGATGCGTCTGCGCCGGTTGAATCGTACGAGCAAGAAGCATCGTGGCGAATGGCTGGAGCAGGTGCAACAGGTGAGTCCGCTGGGCGAGATGGAGGTATACGATTGCACGGTAGAAGGTGCACACTGCTACGTCTCCAACGGCTTTGTCAGTCACAACTGCGGCGAGATCGCGATGATGCGCTATCCTGACATGCGCAGTTTTGACGTATGTTGTCTCGGTCATGTGAACCTGGCGTTTGCGGAGGACCCTGTAGAATGCTTCCGGTTGATGTCCCGGTTCCTGTTGAGAGCTACCTTTGCGGAGCTCTCGGACGAGTTGACCAGGCAGAACGTGCAGCGGAACAGGAGAATAGGTGTCGGTTTCCTGGGCTTCCACGAGTGGCTGGTCAAGCACGGTATCCGGTATTCAGAAGCCAGTTCCTCACCGTGGGTAGCGCGTCAGCTCAGGAAGTTCCGGGAGGTGGTGCGCGAGGAGGCGCGTCGTTATGCCAGGCAGATGCGGATTGCGGAGCCTATCAAGTGCACCACGGTAGCTCCTACCGGCACCATCAACAACATCCCCGGTGTGACATCGGGCATCCAGCCCCTCTATTCCCCGTTCTACATCCGTCGTGTACGGTATAGCAACTCCGACACGGAGCTACAGCGCGTGCTGGAGCGTGGCGATTACCACCATGTGGAGTCTGCCATCAACGAGCCCAACACGACGGTAGTATCGTATGTGTGTCGGGATATCACTGTGGACAGGCTGGTGAGTCATCTGGGCGATTACGAGCAGGTGCTCTCGTTGCTGGAGAGCCAGTTTGATCTGGACGTATCGGACTTCCTGCGCGTGCAGGAGCTGGTGCAGCGCGAGTATGCGGACAACGCAGTGAGCATCACCATCAACATCAGTGCAGAGGAGCAGCGTGCAGACCGGATCCGCGAGTTACTGTTGCTCTATTTGCCAAGATTGAAGGGAGTGACCATGTTCCCCGAGTCCAGTCGTCCGCAGTCGCCGCTGGAGCGCATCAGCAGAGAGCAGTATGAGCTAAGCGCCACTCGTGTACAGAACGCATCGTATGAGGAGGACTGTTCTACCGGCGCCTGTCCGGTCAAATAGCCAGAAGGAGGTTCACATGCAAGTCTATCGGTTAGTAGAGCAGATTCAGTCTGCACTGGAGATCGAGGTTCCCGAGCAGTTGAGCGCCCGCATCGCGGGCGCTCTGCAACCTCATCTGGAGCAGATAGAGGTCGCCCTGAAAGAGTGCAGGGCTTTTATGGAGCACTACCAGTTCCTGGTCAAGCGCAGCGAGTTGCATCCGGAGAGCGCCGGCGAGTTGATGAAGCATGGCGACCTGTTACGGTTCCAGATCATCGAGCCGACCGCTCTGGTCAAGTCGTTACGCATCATGGCGGAGTATGTGGCGCTCCAGCATTCCGACGCCAAGGGCGTGGAGATGAAGCGCAAGCAGGTGGATGCGTGGTTACAGCCGCTGGAGAGACTGGAGCATATCCTTACGGAGTATGCGAGCTGGCTGGACCGGGTGATGTACACGCTGCGTGACGTGAGTAGACACAGAGGTTAAGCGATGGATGCATGGAAACTACATGAGAAGCGTCTGGCTTACCTGTTTGGAGGCAAACGTGTCGCCGGTTCCGGTTGCGGTTACCGCAAGGGCGACATCTGGATAGGCAAGGACTGGATGGTGGAATGCAAGACCACCGGCAAACAGCAGTTCCGATTGACTGTGAACATGCTGGACAAGCTGGCGAAGCAGTCGCTGGAGTCGGGATTGAGCGCCGCGCTGGTGGTGGTGTTCCATCACAGTTACGAGCACCAGCAGATGCTGGTGCTGGTGTTGCATCGCCGTCGTGAGGGCGATGCCGACTGGAGAAGCAGAATCGTCTCGCCTGGCTCGCTAAGGCCAGGCGAGACCGTTCTGTCCCGGTATGGGGAATGGACAGTGATGGATATCGAGCAGTTCAGACAGATGCTATACTGAGGAGATGCTTATGGACTGGCTGGAGATACAGAGCCGACTCAAACAGCTCGGTCTGCGGTTCACCGTTCATGGACACCGCATCCGCAGTCAGTGCCCCTGCCACCACGATAACGATCCCAGTCTTATCATCGAATGGAGAGCGAACAGGCTGAACGTCAAATGCTTCGCCGGATGCCACAGAGATCAGATTCTGCGGGCGCTTGGCATGAACGGCACCAGGAACGTAACTGTAAATATACCTGATTTTGCACCATCCCATACCGTAGATACCGATTTGGGAGTTGACATACTCACAGCTGTATGGGATAATTTTGTACAGTCAGAACAGAAGTTGACAATCAAAGAGCTGAATAGACGAGGTATTCGGCACAATCGCTACATGGTGGCGGATGCCTGTTTTGTGACAAGGACGATTAAGCGCTTAAGGTTCTCCCGTGAGGAGATAATCGCTGCCGGTCTGGCTTATGAGAGGTATGGTGATTTATGCTTCCGGCGCGTGTTTGACGCGAGTCGTGTGATTATCCCTTATTTCCAGGACGGGAAGGTGATAAGCGTCAGGAGCAGGAAGGTGCTGGACCGGGACGACACGCCGAGGTATCTGTCCTTGAAGGGCTATCCTGCCCGTGTGTACATTGCGCGTGCGGTGGAACAGACCACGATGATTGTGGTAGAAGGCGAGTTCAAGGCTATGGTGTTGGCAGACCATCTGCCCGATAATATCAGCGTGATGGCGTTGCCCGGCGTGACGGCGGCATGGAATCATCTGCAACAGATTTGCGAGATTTACAGGTTCAAAAGCAGGTTTGTACTCTTTGACAGCGAACAGGATAATGTGCAGGTAACGAGAGCGGCTCACAGACTGGCGAGGAGGATAGGGGCCGGTGTCATACGTTTGCAGTTGATGGAAGGCGAGCGTCGGATGGCGCCGGACGACTTCGTGATGATGTACGGTGTGGAACCTATCCTGAGCGCCATCAACCGATAATGCCAGAGAGGTCCAAACCATGGAAGACCTTATCCGGTTGCTTCAGGATGAAGGGCTGAAAGTTATCGTTACGGAGGACGACAGGCTGTGTATCCAGGACAACGTGCTCTATCTGGGCATGATGGCATCGGACGTGCCTAAACTCGCTTTGCTGGTAGGACATCTCAAAGTGAGCAGGCGCTCCGAATCGCCCATTCATCATGTGGTGATTTGCAGTTATGAGGGATGGAAGGTGCTCGCCAGGAGCACTTTGAAGAAGCAGATGGTCCGTTCCGTCTATCTGAGAAGCAGACTGATACCATACAGCATTCCCGCCATGATGATACTGTACGGTATCAGCCTGGCGGCGCGCGATATGGGCGAGCCTCTCCCGCTTTTAGAGCAGAAGCTATCCGAGTTCAGATTGAGACCAGTCGCCTTGCACGAGCTGCACCTGTCGCTTCAGTTCCCGGAGGATGTGTTCAGATGGAGTTCCTTCAACCGCCTGATAAGCTGTTGATACCGCTTCACCAGCTGTTGTTCGTCCGCGCCGAACCGTTCGGCGATGTATGAGAACGGCTTCTCCAGCACGATGCGGAGGTACAGCAGCTCGCGTTCCTCCTCGGTGAGGCTGTCAAACGGCTCGGAAGCGGATATGCCCATCACCCAGTTGATGTACTCCATCTCGTTATCATCGGAAGGATGGTCTGAAGGTATATCCTCCAGATAGATCACGTCGCGTCTCTTCCTGGCGAGCAGATGCCCTACGCGACGGGCGATGTTTCTGCGGAACCCATACTGGAGATTGCTGCTGGAATGAGCGGCCAGCAGGAAGCAGTAGTGTATCTCTGCAATAAGTTCATCATCCTCCAGCGTGCCCAGCCTGTCAGCGATGATGCGGGCGCCTTCAGACACCTTACCGGAGCCGTACACCTTACAGAGCCCCGCAAATATCTCATCGTTGCCCACATAACCATGCCTCAAGAACCGGAAAGCACGCTGGATAATCGGCTGGAACATCTGTATGAGCTGTTCCGCCGCCTCGCTATCACCTTCACGGAACCGACGAACGAGATCATCGATGTGATCATAGTTCACAGCACCTCAACGCGGGGGATATACCGGCCACGTTAGTCGTCACTCTCCTTCACTGCATTCAAGTTCTCACTGATAAACCTCTGCATCTCCGGATCCTCCTCCAGCGTGACTACGGTGCTCTTGCGGGGCATATCCGCATGGAGCATCTCGTATCCCAGCTTGCGCGTTATCAAACGCACCGCAAGCAGACTGGACGGCTTGCAACTGCAGTTCGGCGCAGCCTTCATCCCCTCACAGTTGCGACACACCAGACTGTTACGGTCGTAGTGGCGACAGCCTCCACACACCAGACATCGATGATATTCCGAACAGCGCACGGTGAGATGCGTGGAGTAGAACCTGCCGCGCAACAACTGGGATACAGGCTTCATGGCATTACCTCCTTCAAAGCCCGACGTATCCTGTTCCTTGCCCTGTAGAAGGTGGATTTGGATATCTTTAACTCATACATCACCTCAGTGACGGTGTAACCTTCCATCAACATCAGCGCTATACGGCAGTCAGGCTCTCGTATACCGGACGCCCATACTCTCGTAATAACATCATCGTCAAACGAAGGAGACACCATATCGCGCATCAGCAGCTCGTCACAGGATTCGCCTTCCTCATCGGAGAAGTTACGGAACGGTATCTCCAGGTCACGCACGCGATGCCGCTCTCGCATATAGGCAATGGTGTGATACTTCAGGATATAGAAGCAATACGTGAGGAACGGGAACCCACGGTCTGGATCATACCTTTGCAGGGCTTCATGGAACGCAAGGTAGCAGAATCCCTCAATATCGCCATCATACAAACGGGCACGCCTCAGACTGTCGGCAAACCGCCTGATCAGGAAGCCACGAACCGTGCCCCAGAGCTCACAGAGCGACTGATAATCACCTTGCTTCGCCGGTAACACCAGCCTGTGAATCTTGCCGTTCAAATCGCTTATGGCCATCTACATCCTCCTGAATGATAGAATATAGAGCCTCCATGCACCACCTTGCACCACGCCGAGGGATGCATGGAAGATACTGGATATCGCGCTCAGATATGCCCTTCTTGCCTTTAGCCTTCCACGCCAGCAGCTGCCGCACATCGATCACAACAAGGCGCACGTTACGATATCCATAGCGCAGCAGCACGAAGGCGTATCCGCCAGCCTGCTGCCATTTGAGAAGGAAGTCTAACTGTTTGTCAGTGATCCTGCCAAGGCTGAAGCGCCCGCCTCGACAGCTCTTGGCTTCGATGGCGATGGCGATGCCGTGTAGATTGCCTACCATATCCGCATAACCACCACCGGCGAAGCGTTTGAGTGGAGAGTATCCGACAGGGATCTTCACAAGCACGAGGTGCTCGCAGGAGGATGCAGACGCCAGCAACTCACGTTCAAAGGCAAGACCACTGTTTCTGGACATACCACTACCTCTGCACCGTGAACTCCGTCCCACAGTATCTGCATCGATATACCACACGGGAGCTTATCTCATTGCCAAACTGGTCAATCTGTACATATTCTATCCTCTCAAACGGCAAATTGGGCATGTATAAGTACCTGTTTCTATCCTTACCTTGCTTACAATTTGGATTGGGACACTGGTATTCAGAGATAGCGGGGCTATTCATCGGACTCGTCCTCCAGGTCATCAAAAGGTTCGTCTATTATCTCCAGCTCATCTGAAGGCGCTCCATCTTCCACTGGCCGGTCATCATACCAGAGCATCAGCTGTCCCGGGAACGGAGATTCCGCCTCGTCCTTCACGGAGAACACCAGCCTCTTGCCCTTCTGTGACGCCTCCATACGCGCACCGCGGATGATGGTCTCCTGAGCATATAACATCAACTCATGAATGAGACTCTCAATCACATGCAGTGGTAAAGCCTGAGACAACAACCACGCCAGCCTCCGAACATGCTTGGCTTGATATGGATAGTCGTTATTAACCGACTTGTCCAGAATAATGTTTATCGTGGCATCCTCACGCCCTGGAATCTGCAACAGCATGAACTCTTTGTCCGTCATGTCACTTCTCCTTGTTGCCCTTAAACAGATGGTGTTGACCTACTGCGACCAGCCCGGCAGACATACCCACCAGCAACAGGTCCGATATCCCCTTACACTGGTAAAAGATAGGCGATAGCATCGTGCAAAGTACCAGCACCAGCCCTCGCTTTTGACCGATTTGAAGCCCATTTATACGTGGAAAGCTCTCCAGAAGCGGCATGAATATCCACTTCACGACGCTCCCGCACAACCACACCGCAGTCAACAAATCGTCAGACATGGTTACCTCCATAAACGGTCTCGCAAACGCGATTTAAGAACCCGGGTATATGCTCCACAAGCTCCGCATGAGACGAACCGACAAAACCGACCAACCTGCTCAATACGCCCTTCCATGCAGGGCTGAGAAGGGGCGGTATGTCAAACACGATGTGGTCACATCCAAGATAGCTGAGCCATACCGGACCGCCAAACCAGAATCTGGTCACCCATAAACGGTCGGGATAGCGCTCTACCCACTCCTCAGGATGACCATGCTCGTAACACTGCACGGCAAATGGAACAGGTAACTCGATATCCTGCCACCGCACGATATCCCGCTCAGACAAGAGCAACACGATGCCGTTGTGTATGGAGTGACGATGACGTGGATACTGAGCACCAGCATCTCCTCCATAATTATACAGAATATAGTCTACTATTGTAAACCCCGTGTACTCCGCCTGAGAGGTGATTTGCACCAGATCCAGCACGATATCCGGCTGTTCAGGGAATATGCGTTGCAGGAAGCCGTACCACAGCGGATCCGGCAGTGGCAGGGACGGTATGGAGGCAATCAGCCTTATCACATCTCACCGCCGTTCATCTGCAACAGTTCGTTACGGTGCTCCGATTCATCCAGCAGTAACTGCTGATAGAGCTGCGAGAGATCCTCATACTCGGTACCGGACAAAGCCTGCACCCTGCCCATATACCTCTGCACCGTCTCCTGCTCCAGTTGCAAAGAACGCGATATGGCCTGAGTGGGCGTTCGCACCTCCTCCAGCGCCAGCGGATGCAACAGGTCAGGCACACCACCGAACTTCACTACCCACTCGCCCAACTCGTCCAGATGCTTCATCTCTTCTACCGCCCACTTGCGGAACAGGTCACGATACATCGGACGTAAGGCGCCCTGAAGTAACCAGTGCGCTATCAGGTACTGATGAGCTGCCTGCTGCTCACCACGCAAATCCTCCTGTAACCACTGGAGCACGATCTCGTCATCGATAACAGCCATCTATGCACCTCCACGAATCTGGTCTTTGATACGATTGGCATGCGTAATGATCGCATCCAGCTTGTTCTGCACAGTGTCGCCTGGACACACAGTGCTTACCACATCACGGTGCAACAACACCGTGGCGCGGTTCAACTCGATACCAGCCGCCAAAGATAACCGCGCCATAAGCCGCACCAGAGACTCCCATAAACTACTTGGCAGCTCGCTGGCTAACTGGTAGTTACCTTCCAAACAGATACCAATATGGGTTGCGTTCTTGCCAGGACAGTGCGCACCAACAGGGATGAGACCGTCTATCAAAGCCTTTCCGGAACCGTTCCGCGCCTCAAAGATCAATCCGCCGCGGCTGATAACAAAGTGATAACCGATATCCTTCCAGCCGTTGCTCTTTGTGTGGTGATCGTAGAAGCTGCGCACAACCGCAGCAAACCGATGCACCTCCTCCTGTCCCGATCTGGGCTCCGCATTCGGACCGGCGCTGTGGTGCAAGACAATACCTCTGGCTAACACTCTGACGGAGAACTGGGGACGTACGCTGGTCCAGACATCACGCGGATAATATCCTGGCAAATGGGGTACTTGCATGGTAGAACACACCTCCTCAGTGCATCTACCATATCAGTACCCACGCACTACAGCTTCTCTACACGGATGCCGGACAAGATGGACGGCACATATGGCGTCAACCTGTTTATCACAACCCGGATCACGCTGTTACCTGAGCCGCTCAGTGATGCCGTCATGGAAGGACTGCTGGGGAACGATGGGTACAACGTCCAGGACTTGACGCTGAACGACGAGTCCAGGAATCCCGCTCTTGTATCAAACTCGGCGACACCGCTCTCCTGGAACCTGGTGCTGTAAGGAACCATGCGAACCAGCGCCGTTCTCATAGAGAGATTGCTCCTTATCAGCGATACACCTACCGCAGTCACTCTGCCGGTAGACCTCACATCCCACCAGAACCTGCCCGCCATCAGGTTGGAATGCCCATTTATCACCTGAACCCAGCCGGAGCTCGTGCGCACATACACATAACGCACATATACCGAACCGCCAGGCATCACCGCAAACTCCAGATTGTTCGGTAACAGGCTGGACTCAATCAGAGGCATATACAACCAGAGATACTGTCTGCCCATATCCGGCAGGGGAATCGGATAGTTCCAGTTGGGATCCTCCATCATCCCGGTCAGGTCGAACTCCATATCGCCGCCATCATGAGGAGTCGGTAACGAGTTGTGAGGCGGAGAAGTACACCTTCCTTTTGCTGTTCATCACCATCGTGGAATCGTCCACCGGCGGCGTGATCTGCCCGAACGTGAGGTTATGCATGCTGGAGGAACTGGTCGTCCATCCGCGAGTGATGAAAGGATCGGCAAACCGGTACTGCCAGCCCGACGATAGAGTGTTATAGGCGTCTAAGGTGGAGTTTATCTGGTTCAACAGCCACGTTGCCATAGAAGCCACCCAGCCGGACGATTGCTGGTTGCTCATCTCGTACTGCCTGAACTGTGAAGTCATCTGCTGAACGGCTTCCTCCACGTTGCGACGGAACCTGTTCAGAGTCTCACTGGTAGCCAGCGCACCGGGCTCTATCGCCGACTCCAACCACTCCAGACCGATTTCACGAGCATAACGCACAATGAAGTCTTTGTCCAGATCAGCCACCTCAGACACCTCCATAAACTCCGTCCCTGAAGAACATCCGCTCCCGTCTTAATATCGCCGAGACGAGCGACTTCATACCGCTCGCCTGCACCGGCGCGATGCTGGCAGATACCATCGCGGTGCCCAGCCCCTGAGTGGTGTTCTGCAACATGGTCATGAACGGAAACGCGCTGCGCACACCGCGATACACAAACCTGGTCGCAAGGAAGCAGGCGTCCGGTCTGTTATATTCGGTATCAGGCTCCGTGCCATGATAGACCGGATTGGGAACACCCAGACTGGTGTAATCGATAAAGGGCTGGTAATGCCTTATCTTGAACGTTACAGGCGCATTACCGATATTGGTTGCGGTGATATACACATCGTAATACGCCGGACCACCGAAGTTACCAAAATACGACGCTATGCCTGGAAGCTGGTTGCCTGGAATGAGCAGACAGGCTATACCGGTCTCCGTCAGGTCAACCTGAGAGCTCCCGAAGGAGAACCGTACCGGACCGTCCGTCTGCACATAAAGGTACAGATGCACCAGCGCCGAAGCCGCACTCGTGCCGGACGGTATGCTCCTCGTGTAGAGCACCATGCGGAACGTGTCGGAAGCGCCCGGCGCAAGCGTGATACCGCCCTGCACAGGAAGCGACCAGTCCCGATAGTGCATGCTCTGGAAGTATCTCATTCCAGCACCTCCAGCCTGTAAGCCTTCACAACAGGCGAGACCGAACCATCGCCGGTAGCCAGCTGCAACATCACCTGCACGCCGTCCACGTTATCCAGTCTGGACGTGGTGACGGTGACACGAGGCGGTCTGGTGACAATGCCACCCACAGCGATACTGCGCATGGGCATCGCCATCTCCACGTTCACTCCACCGGACACCGGATAGAGCGCATAGTATCCGTTCAGGTAACGCGGATCATACCGCAACAGGTGTGGCGAACACTCTGTAAACGGAGTGTTGAACGCCCGGACGTTCCTTGCCCCGAACCCGAACACCAGCCACAACGTATCCTCTGATGCGGTGGCGAATATCAACTGCACCAGGTTCCATCCATCGCGTAACTTCACCGTAGCACGCTGTTTCCTGTCCGCCGCCTCCCCGCTACCTATACGATGGGACAGCACCTGCTGGGAATTCACAAACATGCCGGCACACACCCTGTCGTTCGTACCGTGCAACTCCATGAACACCACACGCTCCGAGTCGCCCTGCGAATGCACATAGGCGCTGATCATATACAACGTGCCGGGCTGCAGTCTGTGAGCGGACAGGGCGAACCGTGCCTCCGAGCCGATGAGCAGATAGAGTATATCGTTCTGGTCCACTGGAGATACCGGACGCACCGAGCTCAGAGTGCCGTCCGACTCATACATCGGACTGCATTCCACACTCCTCAAGAAGCCCGGCGCGGAGGAGAACCTGCCGGGATTCACCGAGATGGGCTTCCGGGAAGCCACGCGAGTTACCTCGTCCGAATCCATGGGTGAGTACTGGATAGACCACTGGTCTATCCCCACCTCCACGCGCAGGTTGTCCACATCGAACAGATAGGGATGGCGATATACGCCTTCCGGCTGAAGCTGCCACTGCTCGGGCGACAACTCCACCTGTTCCGTCAGTACCGGCAGAGGCACCGGTCTGGAAGCGTCTAACCAGTTCCCGGAACTGCTACCCGACGTGAACCTTACAAACCCGCGCACAGACGTGCCCTGCGGCATATCCGCTTCCACACTCAGCTTCAACGCGGAACTGAGCTGTCCGCGTATACCGGCAGGGATAGACCATACCGTGCTCACCAGATAACTGGAATCGTTGTACCGCCTGTTGAAAGGCACCACGGACCGGATGACGCCCTTGCTGATGGACAGCATGATCTCCATAGCCTTTCTGGCACCGAACTCCACATCGCCCTCACCGCCAAATGCGGAACGGAACACGTCCTCCGTACCGGTCTCCGTCTGAACCTGTATAGATAACACGCCACTGCCGTCTACATGTACACGCAATCCGCTGACCTCTGCAGGCTGGTCAAACACCAGACGGACGCCGTTCTCCGTCTGCAGTGTCCTGTATCTACTCGATACCAGCGAGTTGGAATATCCCAGACGCACCACACCGCTCGATGTGTCCACCACCGCATCCGTAGACGAATGCACATATTCCATCGTATCAAAGGAATCATAGCGCGTGTACACAACGCTCGGATCACGATCGGCAAGCGCCTGCACACGCCTGCGCTCGGCGCTTAACTCCCTCTGTAACGCCTGCACTCTGGACCTCACAGCCAGTATCGCCTTATCCCAGCGCCGCTCGATCCTGGATAGCCCCTCGCGCAGGAACAGGTAGTTCCACCACAACGTGGTGTAAGCGTCCCTCAGACTCTCCCAGTCCACCAATTCCGGCGACGGCAAAGGCAGTGGCTTACCCAGCCCGTAAGGAGCCAGTTTTGCTATCTCACGGTACTCCTCTTCCAGCAACGGCAGCGTGTTGTTGGTCTGCAACCACTGCGCGATAACACGCTCCCTCAGCATCTGATACTGAACCAGAGCCATGGGGTCCATTACGCATAACCCTCCAGCACAAAACTGTACACCACCGGCGTTGCATCCTCACCGGTGCTTCGCATCTGGATCCTCACCTGTGCATCCTCCACAGGGATATCCAGGTCCAGTTTGGAACTCCTGCCTTTGCTCACATCCAGTTCCACCCAGTCGCCACCGCCCGCTTTGATGAAGTAATGGATCTCCGTGCCCTCAGGCACCTCATCATGCACCCACAACGCTATCTGTTTCACCGGTTTGGAGAACATGTATGTTCTGGACGTCCATTCCCCATAGGATTCATAGCTTCTGCGCACCACCCGTATCTCGCGCACGCCCACAGCGGAACGCCAGCCCTTGAACACATCCACACCGTTCACGACGCGCTCCACCTCGCGCGTCACCTTTGTGGATATCAGTCCGCCCAGCACCACGGCGCCGATCAGGAAGCCTATCACCGGTGCGGCTGCACCGAGCGCGGTGACCGCAGCGGAACCGATCGCCTGTGTCAATATCTTCATGGATATACCTGTCGCCAGTCCCACGGCGCCGCCAACCACACGCGACACAAACTTCGTGTTCCCGTCCTCCGCCACGGAGAGCGTGCCCACCGATATCTCGTCCGTGGGCAACCGCTCCACCCATCTGGATGTAGACGAACCGAGCGGGATGAACCCAAGCAACGAACTGCGTCTGGTCTGCTTCATGAAAGCGGCTGCGAACGGATGACCGAGCCCCAGCCTCGGCATATACCAGCCGGTGGACCTGAGCCAGATGCGTGCATACCGCACATTGTGCAGATACACGCGGATACCGTTCACCTCGCCGTCCACCGGCACCACCGTGCCCGTGGCGGACTTCCTCCAGTTCACGCCGTCCTCGCTCACCCACGCCGATTCCAGCACCGTGCCGCGTCCGCCGATACGGTATGGCGCTATCTCCAGCCAGACTCCGTTCAGCGTCTCGGCGAACTCCAGCTCCAGCGCCAGCCTGGCAGGAGCGTCCTCAACGGAAGGCTCCTCCTTGAAGGTAGCCAGCGGCACACCGGACACCAGCTGTTCGTGACCGGGATAGGCCACACGAACGGTCCAGCCGTGTCCGGCGGTCACGTCCCGCACGCTGAGTAGCTCGCCCGCTTCGTCGGCAAAGTAGGCACAGTCCTCCACCTTGCGCAGTCTCTGCTTTGGTATCACCATCAGTCGCTCCCACTCCAGCCAGGTGTCCAGACCGTTGTCAAAGGCGAGCAGGATGTTCGCATGGGGATCGGTCTCGGAAACCAGACGCACCGTGGGCAGACCCTTCTCGCCCTGTTCAATAGACTGAACCACCATGTTGTTGCCCGGTATGCCGATAGAGTTCTGCCGGTCTATCCACACGGCGCTTATCAGGTTATTGACCACCTGCATGGAGTTGGACTTCAGCCTCAGAGAGCCCGTGAACTCGTCGCGCTCCAGCGTGCCCTGACCGGACGAGTCCTCCAGGAACCGCTCCGGCACAAGTATCCTGTCCAGCGGTTGCTCCCGATGCATCATGCTGGAGATGAGAGAGTTCATCTCGTTTATCTGCAACTCCATCGCCTGCACGGAAAGGTTCAGGCTCTCTATCTGCTGCTGAGCGGCAGATTGAATGGACTCCATCCGCTGCTGTGCATCCTGGCAGAGCGATATCACCTCCAGCGGCAGTTCGGAGGCAACACGACCGTTCCACTCGGCCGGTATGAGAGTCTGCTTCATGTCATCACCACCAGTCTGCGCAGTACGGGAGGCACGTTCACCTCAAGCGTGGAATCATAACCAGGGCGCAGTATGACCTTCACCGCCGGATTGACCGGCAGATACCAGTAAGCTACCGATACGGCGTATCGTGCATCGGCAGGAGGCGGTATCTCCTGTGAGAGTATCAGCCTGTTACCGTTATGGTAGTACTCCAGCACAGGATAGCCGGATACCTCGTCTGCGGTGAAGCGAAGCGACTTCAGGGAAGGTATTGTTCCAGACAGGTAGTCCGTCCTGTTCCTGGTTATCCAGTCCCCGCGCACCTGCTCGTTATACGCCCTGAGCTGCGCCTCGCTCACCACGGTGAACCAGTAGTCGGCGACAACGTAATAGTCCGAGCCGGGATCGTCCAGAAGCTGTATCAGACCGCGCCTGTGATCGAGCACATAGTCGCGACGCTCAAGCCTCTTGAACAGCGAACCGTCCGAGCGTTTATGTATCCTTAACTCCAGTCTGGGATTACCGTTCTGGTGCAGGGCTATGGGCGCGAACCTGGTGGCATATACCGGCTTATCATACCGGATGCTCCGTGAGATGAGTCCGCTCACCACGTCCTGTTCATACTGCTCCAGCACCAGGTCCGAAGCCAGCTCCAGACGCTCGTCTCTTACCTCGCGGTTACCGGACAGGGGCAACTCGCCCGTGATGTCCGGTCTGAACAGCCCGAACGGAGTGTCCACGGTCACCTTGACGGGCACGATGGTCTGGAAGGTGGACATCTTGCGGAACTGTCTGCCCGCCTTGAGAGCTACAGGCACCGGATGGTCCTTTAACATTCCGTTCGCCACCAGGTCTATATCCTCCACCACAAACTGCTGACCCTGACCGTAGATGAGCAGACTCAACCGACGCTCCACGCTCTCCGAAGCCGGACCGAAGTACTCTGGATCATTGATGCGCACCAGATCCGAAGGCCAGGCGCGGTTGTTCACGTAGACGGAGATGGAGTTGTTGCCAAACCCCTTCAGAACCAGCGGTATGGACAGCGCCTCCCTGTCACTCAAACGGATAACACGGTCTGTCGACGAAGCGGACCAGCTCAACGACGCCGACACGTTGTTCGGATCCGGTATGGCCACAGAGCGCACCAGCTCCAGCCTGTTGCCCACATTGTTGCCGAGCAACTTCATGCGGAGCGTCATGGTCAGACCGGTATCCGAGCTCCTGCGGACAAGGATGGCTATGTAGTGTACCGGTCTGCTCCCAAACCCTGCAGGCATCGTCCACTCCAGATTGGTGAAGGTGCCGGTGTCGGAGCTGCCGGAATAGGATGCGTTTGTCGGAGCCCCAAGGTTGATCCAGCCATCCGAATCCTGAGGTCTAACAGACATAGTGATATCCGGTCTGGAGCCGGAGCCGCTTGCGCCCGACACATATATCTCAGGAATCCGGATGCGCTGACCTTCAGATATCACAGGAGCCCCATACAATGCGATGTATATGCGCACGTACTCGGTATGAACGACTCCACCGGGTATCGAGTATTCCGTGATCTCATAGTCTCCAGTCACCGTTCTGTTCAGATAGCGGAACAGAGGGGACACCTGTATGGGACTGATCACCGGCGCTTCGCCATCTCTGGTAGACAGGAACAGCGTGGCGTTATAGTTCCCAGACCTGGACGGTAACCGTACCTGCAGCTCCTGAGAGTAAAGTTCATCCGGCGACCATGTGGACTTCAAATCTCTGCGGTTACCGTCATAGAACAGGGTGACAAAGTTAGCCGGTGTACCGGTAACGCCATCGCCGCGCTTGATCTCGTAACGAATCACATAATCCCTGTCCGGCGCCATGGTAAACTGGTTGGAATAAATGCTGAAGCTCGTGCCCGGCGGATAGCCCCTTAACAACAGCGCCTGGTAATCAAACGGGTTGGTGTACGTTCTTCCTCCACGCACCACAGCGCCACGAGGCGGCAGAACGGCGCTCTCGGTGGTGTTATAAATCCATGCACCGGTCACGCTCCAGCTATCGCCCGGCTGGCCACTACCGTTCTTGACCACCGTCGGATAGCCCTCTACCGTCCGCACGGATATGTTAATCAGGTCCACATCCTCCGCACCGCCTCCGGAGGCTGGCAGCGTGCCGTACAGGGCAACGAAGTCTGGATTGTCCTCAAACTGAAGGTTGCGATTCTGACCGAGCAACGTGCCTGACCATTCACCGCTGTTTGTATCTACGGTGGTAACAAGCGACCGGAACTGCGAGAATCCCATCTCGGACAGCGAGTCGAAGTCCACCTCGCTCAGGTCGAGATTGGCATCGTATTTGCCGATCCTTTCCAGCATCTGGCGCACCGCATAGGCACTGCAGTAGGGCACATAGGATAGCTCGAACTCCTGACCGTATTCAAACTGCTCCACCGCATACTGTAGCGGCACCGGGATATTGTATCCAGAAGGTTGTGGCAACGATCCCAGAGTGGGCTGGAAGGTGACCGTTACCCCAGAAGGTGATTGAGCCTCAGACGCCGGGATAGTCACGGAGTGCAGGAACGAGCTGTCCGAGCCGACAACGATGGAGCTGTTCTCCAGGTTCTCGCCCTCCACGAACACGCGCACCTCCGTAATCGGATGCGTGGTCTGTCTGACAGGAGGAGCTACCATCATGGCGGTGTTCGTGTACTGGGGGAACCTGAGATCCAGCCTGCGGATGGTGCATACATAGTCTATACCGCCATCAGGAGAGGTCTGAGCGTGCTGTAGCCCCAGCGTGATGGTCATCGTGCGCATCGGTCTGACGTAATACGTGGGAAACGCGAACCTGTTACTGTATGGCAGGTTCACAACGAACTGGAAGAACTCGTCCACTACCGTGACCTCCCGCACGCGCAGTCGACCGGCATTCCATCCCACCCGCTTGACAGATATACTTACCCCTATCTGCGTGGAGTTAGGCATCGCACCACGAGCGTACACATCAAAATAACCGCGCCCGGGCTGTATGACCTCCGTGTGAGTGATACAGGTTCGGTCGTTCTGGTCAAATACACGGAAAGTGGCCTCCACCGGCGCGTCCAGAGCCCGACACCGAACGCGAAGCCTGTAGATGCTGGAATGATAGATGCCCGAGCTATATGGAGGACTGGCATAACCGGAGGGAATAGCCCTGTTCGCCGCGTTGTATCTGGCGAAGGCGTTCTCCGTCTCAGGGATAAGAGTTAACACGTTTCTGGCAACGACTTCATCGTATTGAGTGAGTGCATAGTTACCCGCTGCGTTGTACCACGTGCCGGTCACGTTCGGATCGGCAAACACGTTCAAGCCGTTGATGGAGTTCGGGCTCTCCAAACCGTAGCCGAGCACCTTCACCTTCTCGTCCGTCTCCAGCACTATCTGGTTCATGGCGATATACTCGCCGAACCCAATGCGCAACCTCACAATGGCGCCACCGGTATAGTTGCCTATCACGTTGAGGTTGGAGTTATCCAGCGATACCGGAGCGGGAGAGTGCACTATCAAACGCACGGCGGTATCGTCACTGCCGTCCCACAGACTGGACCAGTCGCCCTCTACGGTCACATCGCCCGTAGCGTAGTCCACCACCACCTCAGAATGGGATAACCTGCTCCTGCGCAAAGGCTCATGCATAAAAGCCGGGTTCGGCGCATAACCGTCATAGAACGAGTTGTATGTGCACCCGTTGAGCAGACAGATATCCTGGAGCACATGCAGCCCTTTGCCGCCAGGCACGATGGAGGACTTCAATATGGCGTTCATGCGCTTGCGCGTGTCCGCCAGCAGCGTCTGTACCGTGCTGATCTGTCTCAACATGGCGTTATGGGCAGCCTGCATATCCTCCACCAGGGCATCATACTGCCGGTAAAGGTCGGTCATCGCCTCCAGTATCGCTTCCAGCCCAATACGTAACACCGACGCAGCGTTGCGTTCATCCGCCGACGCGATATCCTCCCATGTTGAGTACAGTCGCTCCCAATCGCTAAACATACTCCACCTCATAATCTATACCGGCAGGCAGATACCTGCCCACTATCTCCAGGATCTGTTCATGCGTGAAAGCGTCCCTGTCCGGTGCAGGTTGCAAGAGCGATGCCGGCAACCGCACAATGGCACGACCTGCGCTGCGGGACGAGTCGCCGTCCCAGCTCCCCACATCCCATAAAGTCTCATTGGCAGGCTGGTATCCCTCAGGCAGACCGCCCCCGCGATTGCGCACGTCCAGGAAGTCCACGTAGGCGTAACCGAGCGGTTTCATGAAGGCAACCCACGCCAGCACCATAGAGGCGATTTGACGAGGGTTCGGAGTTGTTTCCGGTGTGGGATCATAAAAGATAAAGTTCTTCATCCTCGGCGGATAGTAAACGCCCATCAGATGGTACAGATAGTTCGCCGTCTCCGGATTACCATTCGCAGGAAGCACAACTCCCGTACGCACGCCGTTCTGGTAGTCTGTGTACGGTATCGCCATGCTGGGCCTCAGACAGATGTAGAACCCCAGACGGTTGGCGTGCCCGGATGGAGGCTGCGTACTCCCATCTGGAGGGTCCGGGAAGAACAGGTATCCGTAGACAAACGGTGCAGAAGCGACGCTGGTGCTGTGCACGCTGAGGTTCAAATAGCATCGCTTGCTGCCATGCCAGCAACCGGTATAGAGGTACTCGGTTGTATAATACGGATAGTAGACCTCCGCCTCGCCGGTATATCCGGACAACGATGGTTGTCGGATAGTTACCTCCTGTTCAAACATTCCTGCATGGAACACGCTACCGGACCCGTTGCCTGATATGGAAGTGCCGTTGTCCAGCGTGAGAACGATGTCCATACGGCTGTTCACCGGACGAGATACACGGAACACACCGTTCTTGACAAACACGCGCTCCCTGGCGTAGAGAGTAGGTACGCCGTTGAGAATCAACCGGGAATACTCCGGTAGCGTATAGACCAGCATCAACCGGTCACCTGGATTGAACCCGGCTTCTATTAACCAGCTGTGACTGCTTTCACAGGACGGTATGGTGTAATCCACATAGGCTATACCCGGTCTGACCTTCAACGCCCAGTGGTGTTTGCTCACACGACTGATACCCACCACGCGCGGACTCCTGTTCGTGAGATCCAGAGATACACTCGGACCGACACCGACCGATACACGCTCCTTCCTGGTGCTGTGGAACCGCGCATCGTCTTTGAAGCCGATGTTGACGTATCCTACCTTCACCGTTCCGGGCTGAACCAGAGACATAAATATCTCTATATCCAGCGTATCCGGATAGTCCGGACCGGTTATGCCAAACGGAGTAACGTTTGTAAACACCGGAGACTCTACCTCGTACCAGCCACCTCCAAGACTGGTCATCTGGGAAGCTTTGGGATTGATGTAGAACACCGTGCCCCTTACGGTTCTGGAAGACCGTTTCCAGATAAGCGTGAACCGGAACGCCCCAAAGTGGGGCTCGCCATTGTAGGTGGCTGTAGTATGTAAACGTAACCGTATGCAGAACCATAACTGCCTCTCCGAGCTCTGACTCCACGGCAGAGAGCAATAAATGGATCCGCCGGCGAACCCGGATGTAATCTGCGCGTATCCAGATGATCCAGGCGCTTCAGAACCGGTGGTGGATATGGATACCAGACCGGAAGCGGTCCATCCACCGGATGTGAAGTCCGCCATGCCGGAGGGGATGAAATCGGCTGAACCGGCGGCAAAAGGCTCTGGCCAGAGCTCGAACAGTCCCCAGTTCTGAATCCTCAGCTTATCATGAGACGGATGCGGTAGCATCAGGTAAGGTGTGGTGTCGTCTCCAGAAGGAGGCCATCCGCCCCAGATGTTAGTATCCGACACCCTCACATAAGGCTGGCAAACGATAGCCGCTATCCTCGCCTTCACGACGCTGCTGTTCTGGAAGATGATGTACCCGAACGGTTGAGAGATGGACGGATAAACACGATATCCCCTGTTGTCTGGTGCAACGTAGCTTTCCAGTGAATCCATAGTGGCCGCAGGAACCACGATGTTATATCCACCGGCAGACCTGTCCAGCAGGGAAAGGAACGCAGTCTCCACCAGATTGTTATCTTTATCGTAACCGTACACTGCCACCTGATAACACATGGTGGAATAACGGGCGTAAGGGGCTGAGTTGTACGATGGATTCGGCCATATTCCGGTTAGTCTGTCTATCGTTGAGGTCAGATGTAGTCCGTACCGGATGTTCGGTCTTACCGGTATATCCGAGCTCAGGAACTCCACAAAGGTTGCGTACGGCTTGCTCGAAGGAGCGGAATAGGTCTTTAATACCTGACCACGCGCGATGTTCAACGGGCGATTCGTATAACCGCCGGTGTATGGATAGCTCAACACGCCGTAGTTGGAAGGCTTGAAGTAACTGTCACCAGGCACGTAACTCCATTCTTCCGCAGGTCTATAACTTCCGCTCACACGCACCGACGGCGGTCTGCCCAGCGCCTTGCGCACATACATCACCAGCTCGCCGGACAGGCATTCTGAGATGGGCACGACACTCTCAGACGGCACAGGCACAGGCTCGTTGGAGGAATATCCGCTCTTGTCTGCCACGCCAAACAGAGGCGCCTGCACGCCATGCTCTAAGCTCGCAGTGCCGTTACCTGTGTCACCACCGTACCGGCTCAGGAAATCGATGCCCGGGTTGAACAACTGCTGAGTCCTGTGGAAGGACATAGCGTCTTTATTGAACACCATCAGCGATTCCAGCGGATACATCAATACCGCTACGACGGCGAAGCCAGGAGCCCCATACAGACCTATCTCTATCTCCGCCTTCTGCGTAGACGAGTTGGAGAACACGATATTGGAAGATACCAGCCATCGCATCACACCGCCGGCATGTCCGTAACCGCTACCTTCGTACTCATGGAACACCATGCGTGTCACACCGGGCACGGAGGATGCCGTCACGTTCTTTAAATCCGCCTGCAATGCGGTCTCTGTGGTCACGCCGCCAGAATCCACACCGAACACGCGTACACGGACGTAAGAGAGAGCGCGCCAGTTGTTCTCTTGACCGCTGGGAGCGTAGGAATAAGGAGAAGGTCCTGTTGTAGAGAACCTCGGCCAGACATCATGCAGATAGTATATCTCCAGCACATAAGGCTTGTTCAACTGCACGTTACCGCATTCCCCGGCTATGATACACTTCATGGTGTTGACGCTGGTGGTGGGGATGGGATGGTCTGCAGGGTACAGGAACGCATAGCCGTTCGGGAAGAACACGGTGTAGGCACCGGATGGAGCGGGACGATAGATCTGCTCGTGCGGTAGTCTCTGTGTGGCGCCGGACGGGTTTATGCTGTACGGATAGAACCGCCATCGGCTGCCGTTCGTCTGGGAGCTGTCGACCAGTCTCCAGTGGGGAGGCATCTGGTTCAACGGGATACTGCCGGCGTCGGCATACTGCAGGAACGGATTGAGCACCACGTTCGCCTGAGCCATGGTGTACTGCGGTTGTTCCTGCCATGCAAACCGTTCCCCGTAGGTGAGACTCACGTTCAGGTCCGGTCTGTTCAGAGCGGCTGCGGTCTCAATATAGTAACCGTATGTATCGTCCGGCACAGGGGAAGAGATAGCGGAGAGCACCACTCCCTTCTCCGGGCATCCGTAGAATATGTCCACTGAAGGCACCGACGACAGCGACGGCATCGCTACACCTCCGCTATCCTGAAGAACTGGTCTATATCCTCGTTACGTATGACGAGATCCAGCGATAAGGGCTCTTTGGGGATGAATATGAGCAACACACCATCGCCGTGCATATTGCTCTGTGAGAACGTATACTTTGCCAGGTCGCCCGCTGCATCAGGCACACGGAACATGTGACCGGATACGCTCTGCACGGTTACCGACGTCGGATTAACAGGAGCGCCGTTTGGATGGAAGAACAGCAGTATCAGCTCATCCAGATCGCGCTCCGGTCTGCTGATACGCTCCCAGTACACCTGCAAAGGCACCGCCACGTAGTTGCGCGAGCTGCCCGCCCCTATCAATCCCACATCTCTGGTCACGGAGAGACCGTAAGTGGAGCTCTGTGCAGTGATGGGGCACGGTCCGGTGGATCCGGTCACATAGACGTTGGTGGATATCTCGCCGAACATGTCTGTCTCGCCGGACACGGGAGCGAAGGTCACATCGCTTCTGGTGCTGCTGAAGGTGACGGGCACTCTCGGCACCGGTCTGCCCGCCGAGTCCAGAGCGGTGACGCCGATGGTGAACATCACGCCGGGCGGACCGAACGGAGTGTCCTCCAGCACCGACATCTCCAGTTTAGTCGGTACACGATTTGTCAGAGCGGGCGGACTGGTACGGCTGGCTCCCTCCGCAGAAGCGCAGAGAAGCTGAGTGCCTCTCAGAAAGGAACCGGCAAAAGAGTTAAACTCCACAAATCCGGTGGTATCGGCCGCATCGTATTCCACATAGATATCATCACATATCTCGGTGAACACCTCCAGCACGTTACCGAACAGGCAGAAGGTGTTCATCACAAAGTAGCGGACAACCCATACCACAGGGTCCAGAGGCTTTGCAAAAGTCCAGACGTTGCCCTCTATGGAATCGGGAGCTATCACCTTATCGCCATACATGGCATAAGCCCAGCTGATCTGGGGATTACTGGGAACGACGGCTGCGTTCCATCTGGTGCGCAGTTTGTTACCATCTGGATAGACGCGTTCATACACCTCCACCGTTGGAGATGTACGCAGTCCGTCCATCAGTAGACCGGGCTTCATGGCGATAAGGTATCTGCGGGTACGGTCAAAGAAGTAGCTGTGCTCGCCGATATCATCGAACTCGTCCACCTGATAGTACCCGTTGCCATACACATCGTACACCTTCAACGGATACACCAGGTCGACAGGAGTCTCCCAGAGCCCGTCCACACGCTGCTGCCAGTAACTGACATGGTTCATCACCACAGCGTTGTAAAGAGGCGTCAGGTCTTTCCAGACGCTACCGATACGGATGCGAGCTCTGGCCAATACGGGAGTCGCCGCCGGTCTGGACAGGATGAAACGATTCATCCATGCGTTATTGGCTCCGAGGTTCTCATACACGGCGTCCGCATAAAGGAACCTGCGCACGTTGTCGGAGTAGAACACACCAGGCTTGAGGAACGCATAGATAGTGTCCGTAGCAGGCTCTATGCCATAACGAACCTCCAGATCCCCCGTATCGCCGACACCGCGAGCGATGATACCAGAGGGCAACGTCTATACCTCCATCAGTCTTCCTGGATAGTGATACCGTTGATACGGAACACGGCGGTGTCGCCGGTGTTGATGGTGACCGACGTGTTCAGCGTGCCCCATAGCAGGATGTTGGGGTTGGCGCCGTTCGAGTCCACGATGGCGAACCAGGTGATGGTGCCCCACGAGGCGGTCGCCTGCGGGAACTCGATCTCCACCACGTTCTTCTTGGTGGTCACACCGCTACCGTCGGTCGTAGCCGGTCCCCACGTGGAAGTGGTGCCCAGCGTGTTGTCTATCGCCACGCGGGCATAACCGCCACCGCTCGGCTCAGCCAGAGAAGCCGGGTCCGACGTAGGGGCGGTGCCGGTGCATAACGCCACATACAGGGTGGACGGTGGAGTGAACGAAGTGGCGCTACCGGTGGGCGGGAACGCCCAGTCCAGCACGGCGCGCTCAAAGTAGTTGGACTTGCTGCCAGGCATAGGTTCTAATCAGCCTCCTTATTGAATGGAAGAGTATGATACCAGCATAAATATTGGCAGGGATATTGGGGACGTAATCCGATATAACAGTACCCATTACGTGACCTCCGCAGACCACTGGAACAGCCTGTTGCCGTTGCCCTGCCGCACAACGACAGGTTCTATGGTCTGTACACGATACGGTAACGCTGCAACCAGATAACGTGCACCTGGCATCATGTTCCTGGAAGGTATTACCGTGATAGAGTTACCGGACACCTGACCGGACCACAGAGGCACCAGCATCTCCACGTTCGCCCCGGCTACAGCATCGCCCCAAACTCCGTCCACCAGAACCCTGCCGGACGGATAGTAAGGTAACCGGCTGGATTCCAGTCTGCCGCGGAATGTGAACCACCGAGGCAGTCCAGGCACATCCACATCCATACCGGACACCGTGATGGAGTTGATGCCGTCCCATTCATACCACACCGGCTTGATGCCGGGCAGAACCGGTTTGCGAACACCGACGGCCATCAGACCAGGCAGGATATCGTGCCCGTTCCAGCCGAACATGCGCAACGGATTACCGAGCATACGGGACCACATGGCGAACCGGTTCGACGGCAACGTCACAGCCCTTAGAGTCACCGGCTGCTCATCCGCAACGACGTTCACCTCGTGTGCGGTGAGCTGGCTATCTGTGTACACCACGCTCAGCAGTCCGTCCGGCTCGTACTGCACCACCGTGATAACCGCACCGCCCGTGCCGAACCGATAGCCGGTATCGTTCAGGAAACCTATCATCAGCCTGGTCGCACCGGATGGCACCACGTATCGCGCATCGGGCTCGATGATGAACACCTGCCCTATCTCCGGTGTATAGTTCCCCGTCGGGGCTGCAGAGGGCACAGTAGAAGGAGCCGAGCTGCCGACAAATACACCAACAAGCCGTCCCCGCTCGCCGTAGCAACCGGACAGGGATCCCTCCGCCGGATGATTGACCTGCAGACCACGAGCCGCCCAGAACATCGCGTTATCCTCGTGCATCTGCACGGACACAAAACCTCTGCGGTTCAGCGTTACCTGAAGTGGAGCACATTCCGGCACGGTATCACCACCGGATGATGTCTGGAAGGTCAACCATACATTCGCCTTTGCCGACACCTGGTAGGTTCCGTAGTCGGCTCCAAACTGAAGGTCCCTGGCGTGGATGATATACCCGAACCGGGACACTGAGGCGAGTCTACCGTTCTCAAAGTTCAGCTCCTCATCGGAGAGCAGGTAAGCGATATCCCCTCTGGAACGGGACCAGAGCAGATACACCGGTCGGTTCCTGTCTATCTGCACGGCTCGGGCCAGTCGGAACAGGTCACCGTCCGGTTGCACCAGCTCCATGGCGCCGTCCACATGCGCTACCATGAGCTGTCCGTCCTGCCAGTACCATCTCGGTAATGGACTGTGCACCAGGTCGTGCATGGATGAAGCCTCTCTCAGCAACATGCGCGAGCCGCTCAAAGTGACCAGACTGACCTTCCGAGGCTTCTCCTGCATCGGTGCGCTCCAGACTGCGACATGTTGCTTGAGAGACATACCGATTGCGGACAGCTCCGACACCAGCATCTCGGATACATGCAACCGGATCGATTCCACAAGCCCGCCCAGCGTAGACTCTTCCACGCGGTCCGCACGGAGCCAGTCCGGCAGACCGTGCGAGCCGTCGTCGGATACCAGAGTCAACAGGTAAGCGCCACCGGCTACTGCGACCACTCCGTCCGGATCGCCGCCGAACAGTTCGCCCTTCAGGTTCAGATAGCCCGTGACGATGGACCTGCCTGCAGAGGAACCGTATATAGACAGGTCCTCCCCTGTAGAACCGAACACATAGCTGTATCCGCCAACCGACGCGCTCAGGTTGGCGACGAACTTCAGCTGCCCGCTTACCTCGCTGCTACCTGATACAGACGAGGAGAGGTATCCGACAGAATACAGCGAAGCGGATACCTGAGTGCTACCGACAACCGTCGCACTCAGTGTCACGATACGGTAAGCGGTAGCATCTACTACCGTATCGCCTGCTATATCGGCATACAGATATTTAGCGGTATCCAGCTCACCTGTGACGCCGCTGTATCCGGCGGAGGAGGCGTCCATCGCCTTGGCGTTCAGCGTCAGGTTACCGGTGACAACGCTCTGACCGCTAACGATGCTCCATACGGCGATATGCCTGCTCAGGTCTGCGGTGAGCGTGGTATCGTTGTCATCGCACAGACAGTTGCAGGAGTACCATGCGTTCAGATACGCCGATGCATCGTCGGAGCACTGGATATCGGAACCGATGGCGCGTTCGGCGTTGAGAGTTGCCTGCACGCTCGAAGTTCCGACGATATCGGACTTGATGCTGCGTTCGGCGTTGAGAGTGCCTTCTATCAGGGAACCGCCGGTAGCATCGGTCTGTACAGAGGCGAACAGGGAAAGCGTGCCGATAAGGTGCGTGCTGCCTGAGGAATCGCCATCTATCTCCACCGGGTTGACCGTCACGTGACCGGATACGAGACTGTATCCGGCAACGGTATCGGACACCACGTTGCGTTTGCGGTATGCCGTACAGTCAATGGATGTGACGCCAGCGATGGATGCCGTAATCTGTCTTATGGCGGACAGGTAGACGCTCAGACTGGATTGACCGTCCAGAGTGGTCCAGTCAAAGTAGAATCTGCGCGATAGATGCGAGCTCGGCTCCGTCTCAGTTTGGACCACAACCTCCAGGTTGCGCTTGCGGTAGGCGGTACAGTCTACGTCCGTAACACCTGAACACTCTCCGGCAACGCCCATCTTGATGTTCAGCGTGGCGCCCACCAGGCAAGAACAACCGGGTACCGTGGCTTCCACGGATCGGATGTTCTTCCTCAACAGACCGGTGACGGACGAGTGGCTGTTGACCACATCCGACAGGATGGAGCGCCTCACGTTCAGCACCACATCAAGATCGGAGGCGCATCCATCTATGCCGGAAAGCACGGCGCGTTTGACACCGATATCGGCGGATACCTGAGACAGACCGTCTATCGTCTTGTCTGGCAGGTAGAACCTTCTGGAGAGATGAGCCTGAACATCCGTAGAAGCTTCCGGTTGAGACCGGCAGGCGAACCATGCGTTCAGACCGGAATCAACCAGCGTGCTACATTGTGGTACCGTCCACAGCCCATAGTGGACGTTGATATACGCGGATACGTCCGAGTAACCGGAGACGGTGGTTTCCACCATCTTGCCGACCTTGAGCTCCGCATCGACCTGCGTTGCTCCGTTCGGCACTTCCCCATCCATATCCACCGCGTTTATGGTGAGGTGACCTGAAACGACGCTGTATCCGTAGATGAGGTCCGGCACCGCGTTGCGTTTGCGGTAAGCGTTGGCATCTATCGTTGTGCGACAGTCCGGCACGGACGCCGATATCGGACGTATGGCGGACAGATAAGCTGTGGCGCTGGTGATACCGGTAACAGCAACGTCCGGCAGGTAGAATCGTCTGGACAGATGGACGTTGATCTGCGTGTTCGGCTGGACGGTTGACCGGACGGCAAACGCTGCGTTCAAACTGGCGGACACCGAACTCGATGCTTCGATCAGCGTCTCCAGGTTGCGCATGCGGTATGAGTCCGCCTGCATGGAGGTATCGCCGCCCGATGAGCCTTCTACCGCGAACTTCCTGTTCAGTTCACCGGTAACGCTCGATGAGCATTCGGACACCGCATCCACTATCCATGCCGGGTTCATGGTGACCTTACCGGTCATGGTGGTGGAGTTGTCCGAACACTCACCGTACAGGTTGCGCATCCTCGAGTAGTCCAGACTCAACGAGGTGGAGCCGGACACTTCGGACTGGATGGCTCTGTGTACGTTCAGCGTGCCGGTGACCTGAGACTGGCTGTTCAGATCGGTCCAGCAAGCTGCGTAGCGGTTCAGGTAGGCACTGCATACACTATTACCGGTAACCTGAGACCAGCAGGCTCCGTAGCGGTTCATCCAGACGTCGAGGCTGGAGGAACCGGACACGCCGGACGCCACCATGCGGTTGGCGTGCATATCGGTATCCAGCGAGGTCTCGCCCTGCACGAGCAATCCGGTGAACCAGACCGGATTGAGCGTCATCTTGTCGGCGAACACGACGGATGCGTTCTGGTCTATACCGGAAGTGACGCCGAACCTGGTTGCCACCCAGCCGCTAACGGTAGATTTCAGGTTGACGATGCTTACCGAGGTCTCGTATCGGACGGAAAGGTGTACGTCCAGTCTGGTGTTGCTTAACGGCGCCGTGGTGAGCAAAGACCAGAGCGCCCACTGCACGTTCAGGTATCCGGAGACGACGCTCTTGTCCTGAACGACACTGTATCCGGCGCCCCATTTGTTCAGGTTAGCGGATACAGTGCTGCTCGGGAACGACTCACCGCTCATACGGAGCGTGTGAGTGACATCGGGCTGGGCGTTTATGCTTGTAGAGCCGGATACGTCGGAACCGAGAGCGAAGTAGACAGACAGGTCTGCGGACAGCCCGGAGCTGCACTCCAGGTCGGCGTCTATCTCGACGGGATTAACGGTGATGTGGGCGGATACGTCGGACGAGCAATCTATCCCGGAATCTACCGAGTAGTATGCATTCAGTTCGGCGGATACGCTGGATAGAGTCTCTACAGTGACTTCAGGACTGCGCTCCAGCTGGAACTCGCCGTCCACCTGTGACGCGGCGGATATCTCGGCTACCAGTTTGAATAACCTGTTGATATCTCCAGATACGGAGCACGCTCCGCTCACCAGCAGGTCGTAGATATCTACCTGATTGATCGTTATCCTGCCGGAGACGGAGCTGGAGCCGGACGATTCGGCTTCGATGGGGAGCACGCGGGATAGATGAACATCCGGTTGAGACGAACATTCTACGGTGGAATCTATGACGTGAACGGCGGACAGGTGAGTGCTATCCGCATCGGACTGACCGGACGGACTGACGTGTAGTGCATACCATGCGTGCAGTTCGCCTTCACATGCCGTGCTGCTCTCCACCTGCACATACACGGCGCGATGAACGCTGAGCTCACCGGTGACGGACGAGGCGCCCTGTACCTCGCCCAGCATACCGGAGAAGGATAGCCATCCGATTATCCAGAAGTAGGTGTTTATCATGTCACATCAGCGGTGAGCTCGCCGCGTATGCTCAGTGGTAACGTGTCCACCCACAGGTTCTTTATGAGCACAACGGAGGTCTCTCCGGACTGGTGGATGGCGTCCATGCCGGACAGCGTGTTCGGATACTCTGCCCGGAGCAGACGAGCCAGATAGGTGCCGTACAACGCGCTGCATCCCGCAGGTGCAGTGAAGTGCATGTACAGCTCATGTCGTGGCACAAATTCCACCAGTCCCAGCTCGGAGGCGATTCCAAACTGATGCGCGCCGGGCAACCTGCCACGGACGTTCTGGAGAGCCCTACCAAGACTCCTGCGGTGTCTGTGCATCCCATACAGGCGGAGCACATCGTCTCCTCTGCTCCACAGATACCGGAACTGCAACGGTCTGTCCGGTAACGACGCAGACGGATATGGCGGTCGTCTCTCGTAACGACACTCTATGCTCGCATAGGATCCTGGAACGAACAGACCGCGCTCCTCCAGCGTGGCGCTGCGCCATACCCCGCCAGGCGTTCTCCACAGCGCCCTTCCGCCCACGAGATGGTCGCTCAGCGTCAACAAGGTGCCCGGCACTTCGCCATCGCACCAGAGCGGATGCGGTAATCCAGATGCGGGCGCCCCGCCGGAAGCAGAGCCCGTATGCAGGTTGAATATCACTAACCATTTGCCATCATACAGGGCAAACGGGAGCGGATTATCATAGACATCGGTGCGTTGCGTGCTGATGGTTACAGGCACGTTACCGCCAGGTGTCAATGTGACCAGGAGCGTCTGTGGCGGGTCGTCGTATTCGCACACATAGGCGTAGTTCGGGAACAGGGACGGATAGATGATGGACAACAGGGTATCCTGGAAGTGGTTGTCCAGCACACCTTTGAGGAACAGAACAAATAGCCCACTCTGCGGTATCCATGCCGGCAGCAGCGGGCTCTGGAGGTAGTCGTATCGTAGCATGGTAACATCAGAACGGCATAATATCTACGTTCCGCGAACGCAACACTTCCATCACATCGGCCGTATAACTCCTGCCTATCTCCAGCCCGCGCACAAACACGCGCACCTCGGCATCCTCTATATCTGTAGAGACATCCATCACCCTGGACAGCAACTCGCTGGCATAGAGCGTGCCCTCGAGTCCGATGTTATCCACATAACCACGCACAGCCAGCCGCACAGAGTCCACCAGCGCCTGACTCCATCCCACGCGCATCTTGACCCGCACCATCACATCCACAGGCGTCGGATCCGGTATGATCAACCGCCAGTCTATACCGGGCACCACCTCCCGGTCCAGCACCTCTTGCAGGGACTGCACGAACTCGCCATCGGCGGGCAGAACGGCAGGCACCACGAACACGTCCAGCGTGCCCGGTCCTCGTCGCGTCGGCAACAGCACCACATCCACCACACCGGGCAGTTCGCGCAAGGCGGCCGTGATGGCTGCGCTGGAGCCGTAGTAACGTCTGAGGAACGCCTGTGCTATCCGTGCCCGGTAGCTCTCGTCAGATTCGGCGTCTGATGCGTCCACCAGCGGCGCCACGTTCACCACCTGCAGACCGGTAACGGGCAGGTTATGGCGGTCTATCTCACCGGCGCCGGCGTTGTAATCGCTGCCGTCACCTTCGGCAACCACATGCACATACGCCTCTCCACCGGCAGGCACGTTGATGGTGTCTACGGTACGATAAGCCTTGTAGGGGAACCTGGAGCTGAACACACGGGTACCTGCAGGAACGGTGACCGCTGCGGAGGTGTTGTTGGTGAACTTCACCGGCTCCGCCGCCCCAAAGGATGAGGCGCGTCGAGCGGGCAACCTCAACACACCGAACGTCTGACCGATTCTGTCCAGCGCCAGTCCGGTTGCCGTGCTGAGGTTGGAGTCCCGCTCGAGTTGCTCCAGCGTATCATACATCTGCGACATGAGCGCCGCGAACACACGCACGATGGCGCCTGCCACAGAGGACTCATGGAACTGGTTGATAGGCGTCAGCGTCTGGATTAACGCCTTCGCCCTCTCAACCAGCTCCTCATAACTGGGACGGAGTACCGCCAATTTACACCTCCAGAATCAGTCCCGGATACCGAGTCTGGCATAAAGGTAAACGCGCAGGGCGTTGAGAACCGCACCGTTGTCGCCATAGTGCCGGTCTATCAGCTGGTCTGACAGCTCCAGCAACGGCTCCAGTAACCACGACCGGTAGGATTCCGGCAACCGTAACCGCTCCACCGCATGGCTCAGCGCGTTCCGCACCGCGGACTTCACCCTGGCGGGACTGGCGTAATCCTTCTGCAGTACCGACTGCGCCGCCTCCAGCAGGGCTACCGCCAGTGCACGCTTCAACAGGTCGCCCATCCGGTACCGGTACCACAGGTCCCTGACAAACCGCACCATCTTGTTCCAGAGAGATCTCATAACTTACCTCCATACTTGATGAGAAGCTGTATCAGCAGATTACCTATCAACGTGGCTATCGCCACCATCCAGCGCAGACGTACTTCCATCCGATACATCCACTGTTCATGAATCTCTTTGATGTCGTCACTGAGCCGCTCCATCCGCTCCTCCATCCTGGCGAGCTTTGTCCTGATACCTTCGTCACCGTTACCGTACAGTAAATCCCTAATCCGGTCTATCTCGTCAGAGTGCGGGCATGGTGGACAACCATTCAACTTGAACACCTCCAGCTGTTATCCAAATACCGGATAGCAGCAACGTCCGTAACGCTCGCCACTGCCGCAGGGACAGGGATGCTTCCGTTCCAGCACAAACACCTGACCCTTACCGACACACCCTTCACGCTTCCACTGCAGGAACTGTTGTATCGCCTGCTCATAGCGATACACGTTCTGGTGCAGGTCATAATGCGTCTGTACCCATTCCGTCGGGGAAACCCTCTGCGTGATCAGAGCGTCCAGACATCTGCGCCAGTCCTGCATGGTGTTTGCAAGCAGGAAGGGCGCACCCTGTCTGTACAACAGACGGTACTCGGCGACATCGGAAGCGATACAGGGCACACCACGCGCCATATACTCCAGCGGCTTCAAACTGGAGTTATGAGATACCACGCCGTTCGCGCAGAACAACTCACCCTCAACCTGAATATCCACTGCATCAATCCACCTGGCGCGGATACCTCTGATGCTGGAATACTCCGGAGCGCCCTCGTCCAGCAGAGTGAACCGCACGGAGCGCGTATACCAGTTCGCCCTGCAACCTCTGCCTGAGAGCAGTAAAGCCAGAGCAAAGAACGGAGCCACCTCGCGCCTCACGGTGAGATAGACCCTGCCACGCCTGTCCTGACCACCATACCTGCTCCATAAAGCTTGCGCCCAGGCGACCATATCCCCGTTACTCCATCCTGAGAACAGCTCATGTGGTCTGAACTGGAGGCGGTTATCCATAGCGATCTCGGCTGCCTGCTGCGGCGAATACCGCTTCTCGCCGTAGCCGGAATAGTTTGGCGCAGCCAGCTGTATCCTGTCCCCGCGTCGGAGCTTACCTGCGTTGAGCCATCCAATAGATGTAAGTACCCTGTGTTCCGGTGTGAGCTGAACGCTCAATCCACAATCCAGCTCCAGCTCCATGCCCAGCGAGCCGCCATCATGATGAACCGCCAGCACATGCACATAACGCTCACCGTTCCATACCCAATCGCCGGGCTTCAACGCGCCGATAGTGCTCATACCGGCAGGCGTCCACACCGGCGTATCGGAATGCAGACACCTGGCGCGGTTGAATTCGTTGTTCGCCACCGGCGCGATGGCGATATCGAACGCTCCGAGCTGATAGGGATAATCGCGGAATGGACGTACCGGCAAAAGCAATACACGCTCCGGCGGCACATCGGGCAGATACTGCATCAAGTAGCCTGCAAAATGGGGATGACAGTACAGACCGATATCCACCTGCGGATACTCCAGCGCCGTCCTCAACACGGAGGCTATCAACTGCGCGTCCGGCTGATGCTGACTTCCGCCGGACCAGCCTACCACTATCCGATGCCGGGCACGGGGATACTCGCTCTGCCAATCCCGTAGCTTGAAGTCAATGAAGTTCGGGATGATGATGATGTTCCTGTTGTAGCGCTGATAATACTTCCAGAGCTCGTAAGAGGAGACTATCATCCCGTCCGATTCCACAATCGCTCTGGTAGCATGTTTCAACAGGTCACCGCCTGGCTTGTAGTAACGGAAGGAGGGATTATCCGGAGGTATACAGTGCAGTAGGTCGTCCAGCTCGTAGATCACCAGCTTAGAACGCTTCCATCGCCCTATTTGCTCCACTATCGGCGGATAGGTACATCTCTGCAGGATGACCACATCCGCCTGCTCTGCCAGATTCATGAACTGTAACGGGTCCGTGCTCCATACCGTATCGTGACCGGCATCGGAAAGCGCCTTGAGTGGATGGATCAACCGGTAGTGACCACAACCGGTATCGTCCGACGCCAGACCGGCAATTCTCAAGCGATTCTCTGCCATCCCGTAAGCTCTCCAGATATGAGGTTCAGTTCAAACTGGAAGGCTGCGCGTTCCACACCGAGCGCCTCCCGCACCATCAGGATCACCGTCATCCGACTGGCGTCCAGAGGCGCGGTATGTATCTCTATCTCATCGGGCATGATGAAGCCGTCATGAGAGAGCGCCCTGTATATCTCCGACTCCACCAGCTGCGCCGTCTCCGGCGAGTTCGGTCGCCCTGCAAAGGAGAGTATCTCGCTACCGCACTCCGGCTCCAGATACCAGCTGCCCAGCTCCGTCAACAGCCGCCAGCGGATAGCCTGCTCCACCGCGTCTATATCGTCATCCAGCGCAAGGTCGCCGTTCGGTAACAGCTTGAGATCACCGTTCGGCTCCAGCTGGATATCTACAAACCGGTCCACACGCGCCGTCTGGATAGTAAGGTCTCTCATAGCCCTCTCACCCTGTTCAATACCTGATTGAACCTGCTGAGCAACTTCGCATCCAGCGGTCTGCTCCAGCCGAACGGCTCGATGAGGCTGGACAACGGCACCGATACCAGATTGGGACATTCCTGACAGACCGGGGACTCTACGGGACTGGAAGCCTTATCACCACGCGCCTTCTGGATCTGCTTCAGCGAACCTCTGGTGATAACCACCTTCGCGTCCCGCAGATAGCGACCTATCAACTCGCCATGCAGGATACCTGCGTCGGCGGCGTATCCGTCCACTATTAACCCGCCAGGCAACGTGTTTATCCACAGCGACTGCGTGTTGATCGACACCACCGACGCCCTGCAGTCCAGCACGTTCAGGTCCGCAACCAGTCCCATGCTGTTCAGTCCGACTACCTGAGTGCCGGACGCTATATCCACGAACCCGCCGTCCCGCACAAACAGTCCGTGCCTGCCCTGCGGATGCGCTACCACCAGCTCGTCGCCCTGCGCTACCGCCACATCCCGCTCGCTTCGCTCCATCAACTCGAACAGTGCATCCAGACTCTCCGCCAGCGTCATGGCATAACACCTCCGGCACTCATGGCGCACCACCTCCGGCACTCATGGCGCACCACCTACCACCATCATCGATGTGGTGTCCGCACGAGTTGCATCGGACACCGCAGGGCGACTGCGGATGCTCTGGTTGCTGAAAGCGGTGTATCTGGAGATGACGCTGGTGATACGGGGCGAGGCGCTCCCCTTCTCGTCAAACGAGACGAGCACCAGATCGCCGCTCTTTAAACTCGCACCGGTCACCCCCGTCTGCTGGTCCGTGTACACCGCCACCAGCGTGGAACGACCGCCGTAACCGCCACCTATCATCTCCACCACCACCTGATAGGTGCCGTCCGGCATGCGAATGGGATCGCCGAACACCTCCGCCGCCACAGAAGTGCAGGTGTTCTGAACGGACTGACCTATCTGCCTCTTGATGGAACCGGATAGCATAACATCACTCCTTAAACTAATTGGCACTAGCTTCCAGGCAAGGAGACGTCAAAGTGCCAGGGCTCATACACGCTGCCCGAATACCGACTGCGATCGCCCAGCCAGCGCACCTTTGCAGGCGCGTACCGCACGTTGAACTCCCGCACCACCTGCAGGATGATGCGCTCCTGGTCAGGAGGCGGTGAGCTCCGGTATGTGCCGTCCGGATACCTGTACTGCACATCTATCGCTCTACCGGACACATGAGGCGCACCGGGCGTCGGTTTGGCAACCGCTTTGCCACGCTGCCCGCTCTGCAACTGGGCATAGAGTCTGCGCTGTTCCTCCAGCGAACGCCTGCCCTGATGGATGGCCACCTGCACCCCGCGTCGCCTGAGCTCCTGAACCAGCTGCCTCAGTATCGCCGAAGCCTGAGGCTGCATGTAGTCCAGGAGATAGTCGCCCTTGGCGGGATCATCACCACGGGCGTAGCCTACCGTGCTCCTGCGGAACGGCTCACGCCGCACCAGCTCGTCCGAACCCTCCCGTAACGTGGGAGCGGACACTCCATAGATCTCCGCCACGCTACCGAACACGCCCATCATGTCGTATCGGCTGCGTCGCTCGAACTGCTGTCTGGCGTTCTCCAGCTCCTCGTCCGCCGTGCCTGGCGTCGCCTTCACGTTGCGCTGTAACGGCCACAACAACTTCACCAGCGAGGCGCCCATTTTGAGAACGGCAGGGGACTGCTCCTCTATGTTCAGCCCCTGCAGAGTCAGGATATCCATCACGCGCTGCATCGGCGCCGGATCGTCGCCCTCCACCGTGCCAAAGTGACCGCGTATACCAGCGGTCAGGGGCATCCCGTTCACGCGCACCGGATACAGACGACAACAGTAGTAACTGTTCAGCTTGCGATTGACCATCTCCACGATTCCGCCAGTCAACAGCAACAACAGGTTACCGCGCGTGCCCACCGCTTTGACCACAGCCGAAGCGACGTTACGCAGTGCAAATATCGGTCTGGCTGCACCCAGTCCGGCGAGTCTCTGCACGGCGGACGCCACGTTACCGAACGCCTCTATACCGCGCCCACTGAGCAGTGACCGAACCGCACCGAGACTGTCCAGCGCCAGACCGCGCAGTGTGTCCGCCATACTTCTCACCGTCCACGCGCCGTGGAACAGCGTGCCAAAGAAGTCATTGGCAAGGTAGCGGGACGAGTTGAACGCATTCACCACCAGCTTCCATACCTCTTGCCTGGTGGGCTTCAACCGCTGCATACCGGACGACATGAGCGCCAGGAACCGGTCCATCATCCTGTCCGCGCCCGGTATCCTGCGCGTGATGAACCGCAACCTGCCAAGCGCCATGGAGGCGCCGTACAGAACGCCCATCAGATAGCAACGATATATCAGCAACAACTCCGATCGCATCCGGTAGAACTGTATGAGGTTCCACGCCTGTTTGGAAGCCTGCACGATGTTGATGGTGTCCAGGTCGCCGTTACCGAGCACGCACGCATCGGGCACTATCAGCGTGGTATAACCGTGCTGCGTGGAGAAGTGATGCTCTACCTCACGCACCACCACAGTGCCCTGCATGGCGCGGAGCTGGTCGCTGATGAACAGGAAATCGTGAGGTTTAATCTCCGCCGCGCCTGCCAGCACGATGGAACCGTCATACATGAGCGACACGCCCTCGCGCACCAGGTTGGCGGACACGTTGTTCACCGCACGAATAGGCATCGCCAGCCCGGCGCGTTCCCCTATCAGGTTACGCACGATACCTATCCTGGCGAGCACGGATATCCAGTTGCTCTCGGCACCGAGCGACAGCTGCGACATGAGCGTGGTGGACAACGCGGAGTGGAAAGAGAGAGGCTTGCGCTCCTCAGGCACTATCGCCGGGTCGAATGTGAACTTGTTGCCGGGCACGCCCTCCGCGTCAAAACTCTGTACCTCGTTCCACATGCGCTCGGACGATGCGGTCAACTCGTTCGCAATGAGGTTCCATTCGGATACCGCCAGATGATACTGCCGATACTGCTTGAACTTCATGATGCGCCAGTATCCACCGAGCGCGATATGCGAAGCCACATCGGGCAAGCCGAGCGCCTCAATCTGGGCGGCATCGTAGTAATCGTAATGCAACGCCTGGTTACCGCGTCCAAAGAACAGAGTGCTCCTCAAACCGAACGGCTCCACGCTCATCAGAGCATCCAGCACCGCCAGCTGGCAGTTGCGGAACACGTCCCATACCGTGCCCTGCTTCAACTCGATGGCGATATAGTCTCCGTTGCGTGCCATCTGGGACAGTCCCAGCGTGAGCGTGTCCAGCAAAGGCAACATGCCGATGCTGATATTGCTGGAATCACGCTGACTGTTGTAGATGTTGACACCGACCTCGCCCTCACCCGCCTGGAAGCTGGCCATGCCCAGTATCTTGAAAGTGCGCACACTCACGTTACCGGACTTCACGTCCTGCAAGACGGTGGAACCTGCAAGCGCCTCGATGCGACCGAAGCTCTCTATACCGAACCGGGAATCGTTGAGCAGACCGCCCGCCGAGAAGGTGTACACCACCGGTCCGATAACCGGTATGGAGTCCGCCCGTCTGGATACGAGCATATCTATCAGGATATTGCGCACCTCTACCGTCTGCCCAAGCAGGTTGGAGTTCTTGTAGGGCTGACCTTCTGTGGCGATCTCGCGCAGGAACTCGCGCCCATCACCGAGCGCCAGCATGCGGATGACGCTGCCCTGTATATCCACGCTGGCGATGGTACCGTTAAAGACCACCGGTAACGCCGCCGCATCGGCTCCATAACCGATCCTCAGATGCACACGCTCGCCAGGATGCAGGAAGAGCGCCTTCATCTCCTGGTTCCAGACGTGACGCTCATAATCGCCCAGCAACGGGAATAGCGAGTTCTGCACAGACTTCACCAGCTGCACCAGGAAATCGGTGGCGTCGCTGCCGGTGCTACCGCGCATCAACTCCTCGCCCTGCACATACTGGAACGGTCTCATGCCCGCTATAGCCGCCTGAGCGTAAGCCTGCGTGACCGTCAGGTTACTGAGCTGCCGATACGAGTTCGCCAGGATGATCTCCGCCGTATGCTGCGGACTCTCTCTGGACTTGTGCACATCGATGGACATCACGGAGAACAGCCCGTAGAAGTGGTCCCAGAACCGTGTCCAGCGTACCCAGCGCCCGCCCTGAACCAGCAACATGCAGTAGGTGGGGAAACACTGGAGCAGTCTGCCGTGAGGCTGATGCCTTGCCATATCCGACCAGCCGGTGAGCTGCAGGAGCGGGAAGTTCTTGACGTTATGCACATCGTAGAACGGATCACCGGCGTTCTCCGGTAGCTGATACTCCGGCCGGCGAAGCACCGCAGGCGAGTAAGTCGGATTGACTCCGCTCACATGCGATACCTCCTGATGCTGCGACGTCATCCCTGCGGAACCGCCTGAAGGCAATCTGGACAACCACTTCTGATACCGCTCATAGACCAGTCTGCCATGGTCTCTGTCCGTTCGGGATACCGCAAACAACGATGCGCCCCGTTTGCCCGAACGCACATTGGAAGCGAGTTGCCTCAACACCGAACGCAGAGCCTGCGGTCCGGCGTTGTACAGACAGGCTCCGAGCACCAGTAACCGCTCGGCAACGGAGGAGCCCGCCGGCGCGTTCAACACGGCGGTCGGATCCGACTTCACCTTCGCCTTGAGACCGGGCTGGTCAAAACAGAGATACTCGGCAAAGTCATCACGGACCTGTTCGTCCTTGCCTACCACGTTATACACCGCATCGGTAACCAGCTCCATCAGGTAATAGAGACTCATGATGGTAGCCGCGTCCCATCTGCCCGGACCGGAGACTGGCGAGTTACGCTGACCGCCCCGGAGCAGATAGATGCCGAACCTCCCGCTGGAGAGCAGACCGTTCCACGTGGCGTCGGTGAACTGACCGATACCGTAAGCCTTGCCGGAGTCCGCGAACGGATTGAAACCGGACTCCTGTTCAATCATGCCCATCATGAACGATTTGAGTTTGGGCGCGACCAGCCTCAACACTCGCACGGTAAGTCCCCAGCGTACCGGCTTCCACACAACCGTCCACGTGGCGGGAACCTGAGCGTCCGTGGCGGCGTTGGTCACCTTGAAACTCTTGTCCAGCGGCGGATTAGCCGCCTGTTGCACCATCGAATCCACCGCGCTGTCGATGATGCGCATCACGCCACCGGCTACACCGGATACAGGGGCGGCTTCACGGAAGTCTATCTCGGACCTGCCTTCAAAGAGCTGACGTAGCGCCTGAGCGGCCAGATACATCTGGTTGATGGAACCGTTCTCCAGCTGCGATACCATCTGCGCAGGCGAATCGTCCCGCACATCGTAATCGTAGCGCATGAGGATATCACTGCGTTTGATGGCATAAGCATCCCTGAACCTGTCGCTGAACTCCCGATAGGCGCCGGACTGGTCTCTCGCAGATGCCGCCAGCGGATCCTCGGAGACACCGGCAGACTCTGCAGACAGGTCCACAAAGGACTGCAGGATGGAGCTGTTCAACTCGGACATATCCTGCTCCCTGTGAACCAGAGACGGATGATTGACCACCGTGCGCCGTGCCACCTCTTGCAGGGACTGCGCCAGCGACTGGTGCGAATCGTGTATGGCAACGTTGTACCGACCGCTGTTGCCCGTGATGGAAGCCTGCACGCCGGTATCGTCATACGCCACCACATCGGTATCGGCGCCTCTGGACAACTGCTGCCGGATAGAACGGCGGATGATGGAACCGATACCGTTGCCATCATGGAAGAAGAAGTCCGGATCGGCGAACACGTACGGGGTACGACTCATGCGGTTGACCAGGCCGGTCTCTCCGATCTCCCTGAGGAACCGCGCCATCTCGCGACGTATGCTGGCCACATATCGCTCATAATATTGCGGCTCCAGTCCAGGCGCCAGTCCGCGCAGGGATTCGTTCACAAAGTCGCGTGCCATGCCCTGGTTATAAGCCAGAGCGCGACACCACTCCAGCAACAGACCGTACGTGGGCAACCTCAAGTCCGGATAGAGCTCGCTCCGTCTGAGCGCCGCGGTCAACCTGTCCAGCTCCTTTGAGGCGTCCAGTCCGGAATAGGTGAGCGTGAACATGGATTCGGAGCGCGTGATATTGTCCGAGAGTCTGCGCATGGCACGACGCTGCACACCGCCAGGGTCCATGCTCACAAACGTCAGTGTCACTACATAAGCGTCCGGGCTGCCCTCCAGATTGTGTACGTCCAGCGAGATGGGCACCACCTCCTCCAATCCCATCAGCCGCGCTATCTCGTTCTCTATCCGGAAATGGATGCGTATGGGCTGGATGAAGCTGATGCCCCTTAACAGGTAGGTGATGGCGATGAACCGGTCAAACAGCGAGCGTAACACGGATAGACCTTCCGCATCGGCGACGCCCTGAAGCACGATGGTGATGTCCGATTTGCCCAGATACTGCATCACAGGGTCGCCCACATCGCGTCTCAACGCCGACACGATATTGGAGAATCCAACCGATACGGACTGCCAGACCACGTTCAAACCTTCCGGCAGGAAAGGAACCATATCGGGCTTATCCACTGCCCTGGGCACGCCGTCCGATACCGGACCGGCTGATCTGGCACGCTCTCTGGGCTTGCTCTGGAAGGTGGCGTTCAGCACTCTGGAGAGCGTGGAGTTCAGCTCGGACCGGGAGACCTTACCGATGGAATCCATGCGCCAGCAGAAGGCAACGCTCTCCATCGCAGACCGGGCCAGCCCCTGCTTACCGCTATCCACGTTGCGGATAAGACGCTCCAGCTCGCTGTTCGGGATGACACCGCGCGAGATCTGCACATCGCCCCCTGAAACGGTGATGGATCTGGCTTCCAGCCCCTCCACAACACCGTCCATTACCGCACGTGCCAGATGCTTGAAATGCCTGGGGTTATCTACACGGACGACCTCATACCGACCGACACGGTTCGGATCATCCGGTAGCGAGAGCAGCGCAAAATGTCCGATGTTCGGCTGCGTAAGTATCTCCGGCGGTACCGTTACCGTTGGTGACGAGCCACCGCCAGGAGCGAATCCGAGCTTCTCACCGATCCTGCCCGTCTCAAAGAACCTGTCCAGCACCTGCGCGATGTACTCGTCGCTCGGCACCAGCAACTGCACCTTGCCGTTCATCGGAATATCTATGGGCAGGAATCGGGGCAGGTAGTCCGTGTACAGTTTGAACAGCGGCCAGTTGAAGTTGAGACCGAACGGCATCATGAAGCCGAGTCCGCCGGTATCGAACTTCCTGCCGGAGAGCTGAACCTGCAGGGCGTTCGGATAGTCCTGTATGGTGGAGATCTCCACGCTCTCCACAACCACCTCGGTGATGCCCATCTGGTTGAACATGATGTTCACAATGGGCAGGAACGGACACCGGTCTATCTGCCGGAGCAGTGGCACCAGCCTGTTGTTGATATCCTCGCCCTCCACAACGAACTGCATCGTCCACTCATGTGTCAGGTTCGCCCGAACGGACTTGTGCAGTGTAGAAGACCTCAACACCGGCTGGGTCTCCACCTCGTGCTCCCTGCGGATCTGGATGGACTGTGGAGGTACCTGGATACTCACATAGCCTAGCAGAGTATAGCTCTCGTTCTCCATCAGCTCGGGCACGAACATCAGCGGTGGAACCAGAGAAGTCCATTCGGACATCACCGGCGCCTCAAACTCGTCCCGATAGGGATGGTAGCGACGCACGTTCCTCTTAGCGGTAAACTCGGAACGACTCATCAGCGTCTGCTTCACGCGCGGCGATGCAGGCTGACCGACCACTATCTGCACCCGTCCCGTACGACCGCCCTGACCCCTGATGATCTCGCCCTCCACCTTCGATGTGTATTCATCTGTGGCGAGCACAAAGAACTGGCGGTGGTTCTCTATCTGAGCCACATAAGACCAGGAGTAGAACTCGCCGCGTTCCGGCAGTGGGGGCTTGAGGCACTCCGGCATCGGCAAAACCGATGGGCGCAGCAACATACTGCAAGTCACCACCGGAAGGTAACCAGTCACTGCCGTAAGGGGCGCTTACCAGCATCACGCCGGGCTGGATGAAGTACAGACCGCCGTGGATGCGCGATCTGGGAACGGTGGCCGAGATGTATTCCGGCACGCCGGTATCGCGTATCAATACGCGAATGACCTTACCGCGCAGGTGCACCTGCTCGGATCCCTCTACAGCCACCACCTGCCATATCACGGGCATCAGGGAGCCCTGACGCACAGTCATATCCAGTATCTGCGTGGTCTCTTTGCTCATATCCTCTCACGACCGGAATCCATCAATCTGGCAAGCACTCGCGAACGACGGATGTTGTCCATCCTGGTCAACGGAGCATCGTACGCACGTGACACCAAACGTATTGGCGTGCTCGACTGCACAGTCGGCGAGAAGTTGACCGACGGAACAGGAGGAACGCCCTCGCCGATAACATCGTACTGGTGCTCCTCTATCGGCACTGGTTTATCAAAATACCGGGACATCGCATACTGATACACAGACATCAGAGGCAGGTAACTCATCGCAAGCGTCTCGGCGGGCACAGGCTGGATCTGCTGAAGGAAGAGTCTGTTCTGCTTGCGCCATTGCCAGCCGAACTGGTCTCTGCTCTCCAGCATGGACTGAACACGACGGACGGTGCCACGCAGGGCGGATTCACCTGCGGGAAGCGATACCAGATGCTCTTGTGGCAGATACCTGTTCAGCCTGGAACGGGTCTCGTGGATCGCCTTCAGCAGCGCCATCACCGGTTGCTCGAACCTTTCCATCAGCAGTCCCGCATCAGGCTTGATGGGGAACAGGTGTCCGGCGCCGGTACGAGGCGGTTGTTGGGAATGCAGAGCGTCTATCAGAGCAATCCCTCCATATCGCGTTCCATACGTCTCAGTCTGTGCTGGGAAGGTCTGCGGTAATCGGAATGGAACCGGATATGTCCACCGGGCATGATGCTGAACGGGTCGGCATGCACCGCAAAGCGACTGTTGCCCACTATACCAGTACCACGAGACTGTCTGCTCTCTGCAGCGGCGAGAGAGCCCTCATCGTCGTCCTCACGCTTGCGTCGTCTGCGATGCCACAGATAAGCTCCTATGGATAATCCGAGCACAAGCAAATCATCCGCAAACATGGCACCTACCGTCACGTAAGGATTGGCACCATGAGATCTCAAGCCCTGAGCAAAATCGTGTACCCAGCTGTAATCCTCACCGTAGCCTCTATTGCCTGTCGATCCTGCACCGCCTGTCGATCCTGCACCGCCTGGCGCTTTAGGTGCACCACCGGATGAAGTCGCACCGGCAGGAGTCTGCGTAACGACGGTCTGCTGGAACGGAGTGAATGCCTGGAACGATTCGGATTCCTGATTCACATCCTGCCAGACAGCCTGAACCCACTGCATATACTCTTCAGGGAACGGAGTGGTGCCAGGAGCCTGCAACACGATGGGATTGGAACGGGCGAACACCCTGGCCCTGTCGCCTGCAGCAACCGCTAGCCGATGCGTCTCACGTAACGCCCATTCCAGCCATTGCTCATCTACCATGCTGGCATATTGCCTTATCCAGCGGGACGATCCCATCAGATAGCGCAGGAAGTGCTCGGCGGCACGCGGATTGGTGAGATCCAGGGTGTGATAACGACCTATCTGCAACTGTTCCGTGCCCAGCAACTCCCGCCATCTGGATACGATATCCTCTCTGGTCACCGCAACGCCTTCGTTGGCGGCTTCAGAGAGCACCTGATGCAGGGCGACGACGGCGGAATGCATCGGGATTCTGGTAGAGATATCCGCCTGAGTGACACGGAACCCCAGCCCGAGCTCGTCCGCCAGACCCTGGATGCGTTCGGCTGCGGTGCGATACCGCATCTGCCGCACCAGCTGACGCATCCGTTCCTCCTCCACCTGGAACGGTTGAGGCATATAGTTCTCCACCAGCACACGCTCGGTAGTCGTCTCCTGAGGTCTGCCAAGCTCGCGCAGCGTGGTCATGATATCCCCGCCGATATCCGGCATCTGGAACTCCTGCGTGTAGTCCCAACGCGCTATGGAGGTATCCACAGGCACCGCCACCCGCAGGATATACTCGTCCAGCGATTCCCTGAGATAGGCGTTACGGGCCAACTCCGCACCGAACTGCTCGGCACTGTATCCCAGCAACTCATATATCCGCTCCCTGTATGGCTGGAAGATATCGAGATACTGAGCCGTCAACGCGCCCATCTGACTGCGCAGATCCTCGATACGGGACTCCAGCATCTCGTCTCCGATACCTTCAAGCGTCTCCAGTTGCAGGGCAATAGCGCGCCTCTGAGCCATCAACTGCAGGAGCTCCGACCTGGTCTGCTCGTCCGCACCCGCTTCGGATAGCGCGGTCAACATGAACACGTCCATCCGACCGGACACGGAGTCGGCGAACTCCGCGTTCAACACCTGACGTCGGAGCTGAGTGCGAACACGATGCAAAATCCAGGCCTCCTGAGCTGGTTCAGGAATACCCATGGGCACGGAGATGGTGGCGAACCCACCACGCGCCAGCGCCAGGTTCAACGCCATGGTCTCGCTCCGGTATTCCGGAACCTGCACCGTCTCCGTCGGCAGGTCCTGCATCTGTTCGGCTATCAGCTCGCGCCAGATACCGGTCATCTCCGCCCACGAGAGCTGATTGGCTCTTCCGTACTCCAGCACCTGATTCATTAATCCGCCGAGAGCTTCACGTCTCGGTTGCCACCATTCCCAGACCTGTCTGTATACCTCCTGACGTCTCGGATCCCTGGCGTAGGGAAGCGTCAGGTAGTAGGCTGTGCGTTGAGCGAGCTGTTCGGCGAGCGCCTGGTCCAGTTCAAACGTACCTGACCCGAGCGTCTCACGCACCCAGTCCGCATTTGCATCCTCTATCCCTTCCGCGATGGCACGAGCCCTCAACACGGTCATCATGGTGGTTATCAGTCCCTCGCGTTCGTACTCCGACGGTTGTTGCCCAGGTCTCACGGTCATGCTGGGCGGTAGATCCGGCGCCAGGATGCGCTCTACCTCACGTCGGAACGCATCCTGCAAGCCGAGCTGATAGACACGACGCGCCTCCTCCTCATCGGCGACTACAAACATACGTGTCATCTCCAGCGATGCCTGCCAGAGCGGATTCACCTCCGCATCGCCCATGGTGGGCTCGAACCGTAATGTACGCACAGGCACGAACTGACCCTCCCGTTCCGCCATCTCCTCCAGCTCGACGGAGACGCGGTTCTGGTCGGTGGAATAAACAGACTGAACGACACGGAACACACGGTCTCTCAACCCGATAACCTGTTCCGGCACGGCGCCGGACACGTCATACAACCTGCCGGGACCGATGCCTATGAGATATTGACCGGGCTGGAGAGTCTGGTATTCGCTTTCCTCAATCCGTTCGTACAGTCTGGCAGACACTCTGGCGGCGAGTTCGGCGTCCTCCAGAGCGCGGTGCGCCTCGCGTTCGGATTGCTCGAGCACCCCTGTAGCGCGACCGAGAGCCTGCAGGTTCACCTGAACATGACCGGCCCGTACACCGAGCTCTGCAACGTCTATGATGTTCTCTGGTCGGGACAGAATGCGATCCAGATCTTCCGCCTCGTCTTCCATACCGTAGTCCATCAAACGTTGAACGATGAACGGTATGTCGAACGCGACGTTCTGCACAACCAGCCTGCCGCGTGCACGAATGATATGTTGTGCAAGATCCTCCAGCGCTTCCCGTTCGTCCCTGAGCACGCCCGGCATAGAGATAATCCGCTCTGCTATCTGAGTGAAATCCTCTGGCGTCTCATAAACCAGGTCGAGCAACTCGCTCGTCTGCTCAGGCTTGATAGCAAGCGCCTCTTCCAGTAACACGGCGCGTTCTAGCGCTTGAGAGTCATCGTATGCTTCAAACACCTGCCGGGCAAGCGAGATTATCGCCTGCAGAGCCTTCTCACGTCCTTCTGCTGTATCAACGAGTATGAGACGACGACCGGTAACTTCTATATCCCCAGAACCTTCCGTGCGATAGGTGACCAGACCGGCCTGTAACAGTCTGCCGGTTCTGGGATCGGTCTCTATGTCCAGCGCAGTGTACACTTCCTCTGGACCTGGCGCATCGGCGAACTGCAACACAGGTCTATCGCCCTGCGTCAGCACCTGCAACAGCACGTTCGCCGCTTCGTCCATATCCACAGGGCGTTCCACCTGTTGCGGTATGTTCTGCACCGCCTCGGCGGGCAGCCTGTACTCCTCACCCTCGTCCAGCGCGAGCACTCTACCGGCAACAAGAACACGCCTGCCGGGCAATACCTGCACTTCCAGGCGTTCATCGCCCAGCCACAGGGGAACCATCGCGCTGTAAGGTGCAGCTCCACCGCCTCCGAGAAGTTGATAACCGCTTAGCGCCCTTCTGGCTTCCTCTGCAGATATACGACCTTCATACAGATCGGTTAACACATCGCTGACACCGCGCAACAGCCGAGTGGAGGAGACGTTCAGGATACGTTGTACCTCCGGCTCCTCGGGCTCCGGCACCGGCTCTTCCTGCTGGTCAGACCGGGATGCAACTTCAATCTGCTCGCCCTGCAAAGCACGCAAGAGTCTGTCGTAGAACTCCTCCCCGAACCGCCACCTGATGTAAGATCCAAGAGTCTCCTCCCGGTATCTGTAGAACTGTTCCCAGTTCTGTTCGGTACCATACTGCTTAACAGCCATCTGCTTCGCTTCGGCGGCAAGCGGAGTGGATATATTTATTGGGAACTGAGGACGCTTCCTGGAGTATCCACGAATCTCGTCGTAGATATCAGACCTGGAGTATTCCGATAGACCGGCAAGTCGTTTGGAAAGGAGTTGTGCCGTCTGTTTGCCGATGGTATGTAGAGGCGCATCCAGCATTTCTGGAGTGAGCACCTCCAGCAGATCTTGCGTGGTGTACTGTTTTGCCGTTCCCTGCTCAATAGCACGCCTCTTTGCAGCCTCTTCCTGGGCACGAACACGCGCCTCTATAACCTTCAAAGACTCCATCCGCTTCCTGTAGGCTTCGCCAAGCTTCTCCACCTCTATCTGGTCCACACGCTTCATAAACTCGGCAAAACCGGATACCGGCTCCGGTTGAGGCTCCGGCTCAGGCTGTGGAGCAGGAGCGGGCTCATCAGGCTCGCTTTCCACAACTTGCTCCGGTCTGGTGTATGGCTCCACGCGACCATAAATGGACCTGGATACACGCTCCTCAACGGTAAGACCTTCATCGTCCACCATGCCGGACTCGTAGATGCTACCCATGATCATCTCGGAGCGTGCCGTCTCCCAGTCGGTACTGCGCAACGCTCTGGCTATCATCAAGCGGAGCAGGTTCTCACGCAGGAACTCGGCAACCTCGTCGGGATCAGAAGGCATTATCGCACCACCGAGCTCCGGTATCCTGGCACCAGGCGGTGTCGTGCGCACGAACTCCGCAGCGAACGCAAACGCAGAAGCGCCCAGATCCTGCAACGTCTCCAGACCGGAAGCCTGTGCGCCTGCAGTGCCGAGATAGGCACGCCTCAAAGCCACAGATAACCTGCTGTTGGGGTCATAGGTGATAAGATGATACAGAGCCCTGGTTACCGGATAGTAGCTGGGATCATGAACCACGCGGTCGTCGATGATATCAAAGTATTGCTGGTCGGCGTAACGACCTGCCATATCGGCCAGCGCAGCCAGTCTGGACAGATCCGAGCGACTCAACTCGCCTGAGAACGCCTGCGCGAGCAGCCTGTCAAGCTCTCGCCTCTGCTCGTCCGTCATCTCGCGGTTCACCGACTCCATCTCATCCCGCCATCCGAACACGGTCATATACCTGCGTCTGGCGGCACCGTACAGGAAACCGGCGGGCGCGCTGAAACCGAGCGCTTCCAGCATCTCGTCTGAACCGCGCCAGTAGGAAGGTGCAGCAGTCTCCATAGAGGCAACTTGAGCACTTTCCTGCTCAGTATAAGCACTCTCCTGACCAGCATTAACCAGTTCTTGCTGAGCACCAGCACTCGCCTGCCCAGCATCAGCACTTTCCTGCTCAAGAAGCTGTGCCGATTCCGCAGGCTGGATATGATGCATCAACTCCGTCCTGGTCATGCCTGTCACTCGCGACAGCACCTGCTCAGATAGACCAGGATCCACTCCGGACTGCACAAGGTACTCATAGAATGCTCTACCTACAATCTGCATCATACGTCTGTCTTGCAATGGCAACCGGAGCTGATTGGCTATCGTGGAGATAGCGCTTCGGAAACGAACGGAAGGTGAAACAGATTGTGAGATGTACTGAGCGAACGCCTGCTCAAACAGTCCCTCCAGTACCTGCTGTCTCTCCGCATAACGTATGGTAAAACCGTAGATAAAGCGCCGGAACACTTCCTCATTAGCGCGTATACTATCGTCGTAGTAGTCTGGAACGCGACGAATGACCTGCCTTAACAGGTACGGCACCTCTTCCTCACCGATGAACTCGGAGACCTCGCCCATCAGGCGTTCACGCAAACTCTGTTCAAACTGATAAACTCTCCGTGCGGTTTGAAGATACCTTTCCAGCCTGCCCTGAGGCACCATGTCTCGGTACATCATCATGGACTGATACAAACGCGCGAAGTCCATCTCGACAGACTCGGCTTCGACGGCAGATGCAATGAAAGAGCTCGGATCTCTCAGAACATGCTCGATATCCTGATATTCCCTCAAAGTCTCCTCTACAGACAAACCGATGCGCCAGAACAGAGGCGCAAACGTCTCCGCCCGATCACCATACAAAGCGCTATATCTGGCACGACCGGCAATGGTTCTGATCAAATCTGCCCTGAACCTGGAGCCGCCCACAGTCCAATCATCTATATCTTCCTCCTCAGGAGGAGCTAATGCGGATACAGGCAACGGGCTCAGTCTGTAATCCTCGCCCATAGTCTCCCGCAGGAACTCGTGCAAAGTCCAGTCCCGAACCACCAGGTTGCCCTGTTCATCTACCTCCTGAACCTGTACCAGTCTGCCACCAGGACCGACCGCAGTGTACTCACCACGCGCAGCCAAACGCTCCATCGCAGCCTGCAACGCTCTGGCGCGTGCAGCAGCCTGACCACCTAAATACTCGATCTCCGACTCCGGAACCACATCGCGTCTGCCTGCGCCACGCCCGCGCAACACCTTCTCCGAACGACCTCTACCGATACGTCTGCGGTAGACCACATAATCGTTAATATCATCACCGCGCCAGCTCGCCACGATATCCGGCGGGGCATCATAGGGATACTCCTCCTCCACGTCGGACTCGTCCATCTCCATGCCCTCAAACAGGAACTCCAGCCTGCTCCGCCCTATATCCAACAACTCACTGCTCACGGCATGCCGACCGGCAGCGTATGAACCGGTCACCGTCGTCTGAATCTGAGACTGAGCCTGGATACCTCCTGCAGCCCTGGCGGACTGGAGCGCAGCATGGAACGCACGGTGGAACTCGCGCTCGGGCAATACCACCGCATTGCCCTGGTTCACATAGGCTATCAACTGCAGGAACCTGTCGCCCTGGGCGATTACTCCCTCCGTGGGATGTAAAGGCTCACGCTCGGGGAATAACTCAAACGGCAATTCCGGCAACGGCATGTTCTCTACACGCGCCCTGTAGAACCGGATGCCGGCGCCCACGTTCTCACCGGTCTCATCACCGGCAGGTAGAAGTATCAACACGTTACCGGTATAACCGCCGGGGGCATCGTTCTGCCAGGACTGAACCGCTCTGGCGATACTCTCAGGGACGGTGATACCAGCCTGCAAAGCCAGCTCATAGGCGATACGTGTATTCCACGCCAGGTCCAGATCGGAGTAGTGCAACACGTGACCGAGCACTTCAGAAGGATCGGACAACTCCTGCACACTGCTCTCCAGTGCGCCGGCTATCCTCCTGCCTACCTCCTCATGGAACGGGAACCGTTGAGCTATCAAATCCGCCTGACTCTCACCGGTCCATCCCCGCAACGCAGAGAGCGCCAGGTCCAGCGCGGTATCACGCGCATCAAACCTTAACAGACCGCCTATGCTCTCCATCGCCACAGACCAGGGCACATTCATCCCTTTATACATCCGGTGCTCTATGGTCGGACTGTACTCACCTTCAGCAGCACGTCTGGCGAGCTCCAGCATCCTGCCAAAGAGCGGAGCACGCTCCGGCACGTCTATCTCCAGACCGAACCTCTGCAGGTTGCGCTGGATACTGGCACGCACCATCTCCTCAGACACATCGCCCTCGCGCCACATCAACGTCAACTCCAGCAAAGCCCTGTCCATCGCCAGAGAGAGCTCGCCCAGCGACACATCCCCCGTGACCACATCGCGGAAAGCGTAGTCTATCACCGAGATGGAACCGAACAGGGATGAGACAAAATGCGGCGTGACACCTGTCATCCGCAATATCTCTTCCCTGTCCGATGCGGTCCATCTGATGCCGGTGGAACGGGCGTAGATGGCAGCCTGATACCTGCCGCTGTGCGGATCCAGCGTTCCAGGCACGCTGAGTCGCTCGTGTACCAAACGCTCTAACTCAGCCAGCTCCTCAGGTCCGCCCTCCGGTTCCATCACAACGCCCCTGTGATAGGAAACATCACCGAACCTGCGGGGCTCCAGCAGCTCCGACACACGTTGCATCCTCTGTCTGGCAAGAGCAGCAGAACGCTCGGCGCCTATCAATCGGTTCACCATCGCCGCAGTATGGGGAGCCACCTCGCCATGATGGAATAAACCGATTGCGATGTTCACCGGATGGTAAGGAGAGGACATAACGGCCTCAGCCAGATTACTTGCCGATTCGCCGGCAGAGGTGAGCAGTTGATAAATAGACTGCATATCGTCCAGGTCTCTCAAATGCTCGTAGATAGTGCTTGCGTATTGACGATACCAGTCGCCACGTGTATCTATACCGAGCTCGGTCGCCAGCATCTCCTGGATCAGCTCCGGAGTTATCGCCTCGTAAGCGGCGGCGGTGCGCATCACGCGCTCCACCGCCAGCACCTGATGTACGTTCAGTCCAGTCTCAGCAAGCGCCTGGTTCAGAATCTCCAGACGTCCTGGCAGATAATCTGGAACACGAGGTACTTCAGGTTCGCCTCCCGTGAACTGAACCGTCGCCTCCGTGGCAAGAACATCCTCCAGCACGCGACTGTCGTAATGGAACTGCTCCTGAATCCGACTCAGCGTCTGTTCGTAGACACTGCGGCGAAGCACTCGTCTGGCGTCATCGCGCAGCATGTTGCGTGCGGTATTGCCCTCTCTCACACGATGGAGCAGGTTGCGCATCGTGGTGTTGCGCTGTCGCTCCATCTGCTCGATAACCCTTCTACCGGCAGCATAAACCTGTAGAGCCTGCTTGCCCTCTACAGGTGGCGGGGATTCCACAAACTGGTCGTGTGTGGCACGGACAACGGACCGACCGGTATACTGGTTCAGCACATAATGATGCACTTCCAGCGTGAACAGTCGTTCCTCGGAACGGGACTGTTCAGAACAACTCCACTGGATACGACGATACAGCTCCGGTTGTCTCTGCGCGGCGAGTCGTTCCACCTCCGGCAGCATGGAACGCACAACGGGATTGGACAGAACCAGCTCCAGCTCTCTGGCGAACTCAGGAGACAGGATCACCGATCTGCCTGGCAGTCGCTCGTTCTCAAAACGCTGTATCAGTCGTTCCAGCTCCGGTATGGAAACACCACGCCGGTTAGCCATATCGCGCATGGCGTTGATCATCACGCCCATCACGCGCTGGAAGTCCACCAGTAACGCCGGGTTGATATCCACCGACTGCACGACACCGCGCTCGGGCGAACTGCGCAGAGCCTCTATCCTGCCATGAGGAGTCCGACCGGAATGAATCTGCTCGGGCAGGAACACATAGGGGTTCCTGGCGCGTTCAGCCGCCGGCAGATTCACAGATACCACCAGCTTGCTGAACTGCCGGAGCACATCAGATATCCTTACTTGCGGGGAGTTTGGAGGATTCATATCACATCAGGGCATAAAAAAGTGGCGGAGCTTTTGGCTCCGCCAATAACAGTACCGCAAGGAGGGACTTACCAGTTGCACCAACCAGGAGGTAGACCCAGAGTGCCATCAGTGCCGATCTTGACCTGCAACAGCTCGTGCATCAGGATATCCATACCGGCGGTACCGGGATACACAACCTGGAAACACCTGTCGTTCGCCGCCCAGCCGAGCACCAGACCGTCCCGCGAACGGGCAACCACCGCCCTGCAACCCCTGGCTGAAGCCATACAGACAAACTGGTGAGGCGAACCGGCAGAGCAACGCACAACGGGCAGGTCTATCGTGTCCACCAGGCTCTGCTCAATCCCCTGCTCGACCAGCACATACTCCTCAGGTAAACCATCCCGCAGGGAACGCATCACCTTGTGCGGAACCAGCCATGTGGGGCGGGCGTCACCGGTATACAGCACCATATCCCTCAGGATAGCCGAAGCCGAACCCACTATCAACTCAACGGTCCTCCAGTAGCAGGCGAGCACATAGGGAACACTGTTTATCTCCAACTGCATCTGACGTATCATGCCATCGGACAGACCGCGCTCCCTGCCTATCATGGCGGCGCCCTCACGCAGACCGGAGAGCACCCTGTTCACCACACCGTCACTGAAGTCAAGCTTTATCGGGCTGTTCTTTACACTCACCACGAACAGACAACTCTGCCAGACTCCATAAGGATCATCGCTGACGGCAACAGAACGGGAGTAACGGTGTCTGCAACGGATGGCGGCTGCAAGAGCAACGGCATGTTGCCATGGCGCCAGTCCGGAGGTGTCCAGCGCCACATCCGGCATGCGGTTATATCTGGTCTTTACACCACGCAGGGAGAGTTTAGAGTGGTCCCGATCAGATGCGTTACGATGCTTGCGTCCCATAGCTCCTGCCTCTGTCATAGATGTTGTAAGAGATATACTGAGACTTATTCACATCAGTCACCCCGTTACGCTGATACAGCACCACATAGCCCGGTTGCGGTGCGCCGAACTTCGGATCAACCAGCGCATACTTCATCACATCGGCGATACAACCGCACTCGAACAGCGTGTACCGACCCCACTGCACTTTGGAGAGTCGATGCACATGCGCCTGCACCACCACACGAACCTGACCGACACCGAACAGATAACCTTCCCATTGCGGTAACCACTCCAGCGCCAGCGTCTGCACCGTCCTGGCGTTGCCCTTCAGACTGCGTTCAAAGTGTCCGAGCAACGCATCGCCGATAAGGATAAAATGCCGGAGCGCCACCGGCGATTCCGGTCCGCTCGTCTGCACATGACTGCAGTGGAACTCCACATTCTGGTAACGCGCAGTGACACCTTCCTCACTCCATCGGTATCGGATATACTCAAACGGATGGAGCAACAAGGGTCCTATCTCCGGTCGGTTGGTCTGAAGCCATCGCTGTGCTCTGGTGTCGTGGTTGCCCTCCAGCACTATCACGCGCTGGAAAGTGGATGATAGAACCTCCAGAATAGCCGCCGCCTGACGCAACTCCTCCTCGATGGAGATGTGTCTGGAACGGGAGAACCGGGAGGCACTGTACATGTCCAGGAAGTCCCCGAGCAATACCACCGTATGCGCATCACTATGCTCCCGAATGGCGCTGGTCAATAACTCCACGTTGTGGAACGGCACATGCAGGTCACTGAGCACGAGGATCTTCATCTCGTCGGAACTACCTGCTGGTGGCGGTGGGGTGGGGGACCTGTCCGGCAAACCTATCTCGGTCTGCATATACTTTACCTGTTCCTCAAACGAAGCGCGGAACAGATCCCTGGCGGTGATACCGTCCTCAAAACTCGCGGAGATCGCAGAGAGCATCTGGTTCAACTTGCTGCGCACAACGCGATGCGGTAAAGTCGGGTCCAGACCTAACCGCATCAACAGACTGTTGCGATAACGGAACGCCTTACCACAAACGGACATATAAGTGCCTTCTACACCTAATACATCGCGCCCCAGCTTCTCCAGCGAGGCACCGGCTGCATAGAGCGACAGGAACCGTATGTCCAGGTCGCTCAAATCAACCGACGGCGGATAAAGCCCGCAAGTAGTGTCTGTAGACATTGCGTTCATACTCCCGATCATAGTAGTCTACATACATGTAGTAATTGCCACCGACTCTCGATTGCACTGTGGCACCGGCGATACTTCTCCATCCACCGGAACCGAACAGAGACTGCATTCTCGCCTGAACATCTCTCGTCGAACTTATTGGCAGGGGCATACCGATTTCCTCGAACACCACGCGAGACACAGCGCGTTCCGTCGGATAAACACCGGCGTCTACCGGGTCCAGACCACGCGACTCCACCAGCTGCGCTCTCAACAGCTCCAGGTCCACGTCCGGATCCCAGCCCCGCCAGGACGGACCGGGCAGACCGAACTTATGGAACAGTCTCGTCGGATCCGGAGGCTTCGGCAAAGGTCTGTCCGGCGCTAACAGATCATGGAACACCAGCTTCTGATAGTCCGGTAACAGGTCGTAGAACCTGCGCTTCTCACGTGGCGTGCCGGTCTCTATGATCTGGCGATAGATATCCTTCACGTAAGGTCTGACCGTACGGAGCGCCTCGCCTGGAGTTCGCGCCACACCGGTACCCATCGCCGTCTGCTCCGCCAGCGCCCTGTACAGCAACGCGCGTTGCGCATGCTCGCCTTGCGGGATAGACATGGCTCCTTCGTCCATCCGAATCTTGCGCCTGCCCAGACGACGCACAAGACGCTCATACATGGACGCCAGTCGCTCACGGATACCTCGCCTTCTGCGACCCTCGCGACGTATCTCACCCTCGCGCTCCTCCATATCTGCCAGCTCTGCCTGTAACCGCTCCAGCTCCTCACGGAGCCGACCGTCGTCACGCCGTGCAAGACTCGCCTGAACCGACCGGATACGTTGCCGAATCTCGCTCCGACGACGCTCCACCTGTTCGGATTGATCGGCTATCCACTGCTCCACATCGATACCCTCGCGCTCCTTCGCCAGCTCCGCCTCCTGACGATACAGTCGCATATACTTCGCATACTGCAGGGCATCGATATACTCGTCTATCTCCCACCGCCTGCGCGTTCTGGCAGGTATGTAACCGCGCGGGAATATCAGGGTACGCGCAAGCGATAGACCGGCACCTATCATGGCGCCATAAGCGGCCATCGTGCGTTTAGCCTCGGTGGTGTAACCGAACAGAGAACCGAGAACCGCACCGCCAATCGCCGCGGATATCGGACCCTTGTTCACAATGGATGTGACAGTAGGCATAATGTAGGTGCTGAACGGGCTCTCCCAGCTACCGGAGCGCGTACCGAACACATGCCCGCGTTCCCATTCCTCCAGCGGCGACCTCACACGCAGGAACTTGGTATGCAGGGGCGTGTCCATGTGCGTGAGAGTGTCCACCAGCCAGTTCCAGAGCCTGCGCAACCTGCCCTGCCTCATCCGACGCGCCGCCAGCGACCGGTCCGTCTCATCCGGCACGGCCAGCCCGAGCCTCACCAGCTCGCGGTTGATATCCCTGCCACGAGCGCGAACAAGCGCGTGCATGATGCCGCGCCCACCACCGTATTGCAACTCCACCTCCGCTCCACGCAGTCCGAACTCATCCGCCAGTCTGGCGTAAGCTTCCTCTGCGCTCGCCGTTCTGGGCAACCCGTAACGGCGTTTGATCTCACCGATCCTCAACCGGATACCTGCCAGCTGCACCGGTTGCTCCTGTCCCTCAACCACCAGACGACCTCTATCGTCAAAACCGGCAGCCCTGCCTGTCATGCTCTCCAGCTGGATATTGCGATACGGATAGAGATGATACCGCTCGCCGGTGCGTTCCGCTATCTCCAGCGCATACTGGAACCGCTTGCGTTCCTCCTCCGTTAACCTGCTCTGGTGCGCAGACAGCCAGGACCTCAACCTCCTGAACTCCGGACTCTTTGGCGCCACATCCGCCAGTATCTCCAGCCTCTGCAGGGGCGAATAGAACAGACCCTCGTTCACCTCGCCGGACTCTATAAGCGACATCAACTGCTCGCGATGCTCACGCCACCTGCGCAGATACGGCTCCAGCGCGCTCCTGTCATACCGAACAACCTCCTCCCGGTAAGCGCCTGTGCGCTCGTCCTCCACAAACAACAACCGACCACGCCGGATACCGAGCTGTCTCAACCGCTCCATCATCGCAATGCGAGCCTGATCTGCATCTACGGAAGCGGGCACGGCATGCACCGCCTCCGCGCCACGCCCCGCGCCGGTAACCATCATGGTATATGCCGATATGCGAAGCTCGGGGTCGACCGTCAACACGTTGGCGGCGATCGGTGTATCCTCAGGTAACCGCTCGGCGTACCGACGCATCACGCGCTTCAATACCTCATCGGGCAACTCCTCATACAGACCGGCAGCGCGTTGCAGACCGGTAAGCGCCGCGAACTGATGCTCTCTGGAGGCTCCGATGTATTCCGCAGATAGAGTCAACAGGTTCGTCTGGCGGATATCGTGCGGGCCCGGTCTATCCAGACCGAACCGATACGGGTTCGCCCACCGGTACGCCTCGCCAGGCAACCTCAACTCGCCCGCATGGATGCGGATGTAGGGATCGCCGTACCGTAACCGCTCCGGTATCCAGTACGGCATATCGTTCGGGATGGGGTTATAGTAGACGAACTCCGTCGGGCGGCGTTTGGGCACAAAACGACGTAACAACTCGTTCAACTCGTTATGCCACGGCAGGATATCCAGACCACCGTACAGAGACTCCCAGAACCGTCTGGAGAAGGAGTACGCCCAGCCCGGCGAATCGGACAACACGGGGTTCTCACGTGCAATCAGCGCGTCCAGTCCGAGTCTCTGCAACCATCCATAAAGACCCTGTATCTCCGAGATGCGGTGGAACAACTCGCGCAACGTGAACCGTGTCCGCTCCACAATGGGAGAGGACATCTGCACTGGCGGCAACTCGTACGGAGCCGGCTCCGCACCGGGCGGTGTCAACAGCTCCTCACGCAGTCTGGGCGACATGCCCACCGCGAGCATGAAACTCCTGTAGTTGCGCCTGGGCACGGCGGGCATCTCCACAGAATCCCGCATCAGTAACGGCTCCAGATTGCCCGCCCTTACCAGGTCCGCTTCAGCCCGCACACCGGCGATGGAGAACGGGGAGAAGTCGCGGGACCTCACATAAGCTACAGGATAGGGACGGTCTCTGCGGTGTCGTTCCGCCCATTCGCGGTCCGCTATACCGGTCGCCTTGCGCACGACGTAGAACACCGGAGCGAGCGGATTGCGCGGTGTCGGCAGCGGGATATCGCCTCTGGTATGCGCCTGGAGAGTCGCAATGTCCGCGTTACGTGCCGCCTGCCAGAAGGACCGCATGCCCCTGTACCAGGGCGGCACGTTCGCATACACACCTTCACCGACAAGCGCCGAACGGGAGCCGCTCAACCATCCGCGTCCGTACCGTACGGCGGCTAAACCGTACCTGTGATAGAACTGCAACTCGTCCAGATCACGAGGCTGGAAATACACGTCCAGTCCCGGTATCTCGGACACAATACGCTTCTTCAGCCCGGTGATACCGGTCACGTCCATCATCGCGGTGGCGCCATACTGGGCCATGCGACCGACATCGGCTATCAGGTCGGCAGGTGAATAACCGAACGTGAAGCGCATCTCGGTATTGAGGTATCGCCACGCCATATAGCCACCGAGCGCGGGCAGTAACCTGCGCATGGCCAGGTCTGTGAATATCGTGCCGGGCGTGCGCATCGATTCTGGGCCGAGCCCCAACCCATAAGGCTTGAGCATCTCGTTCAAACGCCAGCCCACAAAATACCGGTAGAGGTCGCTCTCCGTCTCTATGCGGTTCCATCTGGTGAAGTAGTCGGTGAACCACTGTCTGGAGCCGAACGGCGCCCCCTTGCGCATCACAAAGATGGAGGAACGCACATCCACATCGTCGTCCAGTTCAGGTATCACGTTGAACGGGCTGAATATCTGTCCCATGCGACGGGACAGCGCTTCGAAGCCGAACCTCAGGCTGGGCAGACCGGACTCGCGTTCTGAGAAGGCGATATACGATGCGAGGTTGCTCAGGTCGTAGTAGACACCGAACCTGTCTCTGGACGAATCCGCAGCCTCGCGAACCAGTGACGCCATCAACCAGGCAGCGGCATTATCGTCTCCAATGCTCCTTACAGCGCTCATAAATGGCGCCAGAGCGGGCTCCGGATCCATGAACCGCCAGCCGGTCTGCATCATGTGCTCCAGCACCAGCGCCTTGAGGAACTCGTCCACGCGCAGTCTGGATTCCGGCAGCCCAAATATGGTGCCAGGTACGGGATCAAACAGGTGTTCCGGTCTGTCCGGCGTATAGGGCTCGCCAAGATAGGCGAACATGCCGGCGCCCATGGATATCAGGTTCTGGAACGCGGCGGAACGGACGTTGACCATGTAGGTATGCAATGCGTCCCGCTCGTTACCTATCGCATAAGGCGCCAGCAGCCCTAACCGCTCGGCGAACGCCACACCATGATCACTCGCCGACCAGGGCTGTGCCACCGCAAGCAACGCCGCACGGAACTTACTTAACCGCTGGTCGCGGATAAGGATATCCAGAGCTTCCTCGTAGGTCTTTGCCTCACCGAGTATCTCAAAGATACCAGCCCAGTCGTTAGCGTAGTTCGGATGTTGTTCCTCGTCCCGGAATCCCGCCTGGTGCAGCGCCCTCGCATAAGCCCGAATGAACTCCAGAGTATCAAAATCGGTCTGGTAGGCAACGGTGGTCATCAACTGCGACAGACGGGAGACCATCTCGGGATCCGTGATGCGCGTGTTCGGATCGATATGGCCCCGGAACCATCGCCATACGCTTCTTGGATCTTCCTCATCAAACGGACCAAAGAAGGAGCGTCTGAACTTGCCGAACCATGACGACTCGCCCTGATCACCTAACCGCAACAGTCGCCCGAGCCAGCCCCTATACTCGCCCTCATCCGCACTGTCCATCAAAGACTGCATCATCCCGCGCATAGTCATACCGCGCACACGATGCACCGCCCACTCGCCCTCTACGGGAGTGAAATTCACCGTCACGCCGCCCATCGTCTGCGGTGCATACACATGCCCTGGCGGTGGAGGTACACGGTCCTCACGCGCCATGGTGACGGGATTGAACAACACGGGATCCACACGTATCATGGTGTCGCCCAGAATGAACAGGTCGCTACCTACCGGCTCGTCCGAACGCCTGCCTAACACGCGGGACAGAATAGGCTGATGGGAAGTTGAGTCTACATGTGTGAACCATGAATCCGACGGTCGGAACCAGGGGAACATGCGGAACGGTTGCAGGGAGAACACACCAGGCGCCAGCGGTATCCCGAACACGCTGATATCCCGCAATCCGTGCTCCATCGCGGATGGGATATAGGTCAGGTCAATCGCCTTGCCTTCTGGATTGTACATGATACTGGCGGTATGGATGGACTTGAGCTTCGCTACCAGGAAGTCCGGCAGGTTCACGCTGGCGATCATGGGCTCGCCTTCCACCCTGAGGTTGGGCTCGAACTCGAACAGCTGGAACTGCTCGCCCATGCCGTATGTTTCCATTAAACCGGGATCCTCGCGCACCTCAGGCGAGTCCGGTCGAGGCTCACCGGCAAGGTCAAACGCGCGGTATATGATGTTCCTGCGGTGTCGCTCACGCAGATACAGGAACCTGCCCAGCGCCAGCATGGGATCCTCGTCCGCACGACGCTGCAGTTCCTCACGCATACGCCTGCGCACCGCCTCGTCCGCATGGGTGGCGGTCTGGTCATGCAGGAATCCGTATCTGTAGTATGCCTCGCGAACCTCCTCAGGCAGAGACTCGATACCGATGGTGATATCCAGATGCCCGTAATACTCCGGTCTGACCTTGCTGAACGCCAGCGCCAGCTCTGGATCGTTCACCGTGTAACCGAAGCCGAGCGCCTCAAAGAGCGATACGCCACGATATCCGCGTTTGCGGAGCACTTCCGCCAGTGGGATGTTCTCAATCTCGCCGCGCTCCAGCGCCACGTTGTATCGCCTGCGCAACTCGTTGTTCAGTTCGGACAGGTCGATGACCGAGTTCAACGTGGCGTTCGTCGCCGCCTCGGTGATGGCCGGAGTGAACACTTCAACGGTCAACCGCTCAATCTGTTGCTCGTTCAGTCCGAGCCCCTGCAGGTGTCGGCGATAGAACAGGAACGCTCTGGAGCCTCTCAACAGGTCCTCCACACGGTCGGTGGCCGCGCCGCTCAGCCAGTCCTGAGAGAGCAGTTGCCGTCGCCTTGTGCGCGTGGCAAAGAACTGCTCAAAGAACCTGCCCTGCTGCAGGTTCGCAATGAACTCCATCGCGCCGGACTCGTCCGTGCCGAGGATATCCGCCATCTGTGCGGTGTAGTTGGTGAGGTTGAACGGTATCTGACGTTGCACGTAGTGGGCACGCAGACTCTCCGTCATGGCATACTGCGCATCATGGACACCAAGCGCCGCGTTCAGCAGTGGACGGTCCCTCTGCATACCGGGGTTCTCCATCGCCGCCTGTAACGAGCGCTCGGCAAGTCGCTCTATAGACCTGCCCAGCCAGGCATCCACGCGCTCGAACGGGGCGGGATACCTGGCACGGATACCTCCGATAAACCGTTGACCTGCAGGAGTTCTCAGTGCATGGTATCCGATTAGACCGAGCGCACCGAGTCGCAACGCCCTGGTGAACAGAGGCGTCCTGCGGTAGGGGCGACCGAACCCCTCCTGACGAGCCCGTTCGGAACGCAAGAGGTCTCTATACGGGGAACGGAAGAACAGCACTAACGAACACCACCGCGTATGACAGGCTCAGAGCCCTTGCGCCAGTGGAACGCATACTCCTCCATCACGCCGGAGCGACCACCGCCCTGAGGAGCGCTCGGCGCTCTGCCATGCCAGGATTGCGACAGCGCCTCCACCAGAGCGGAGATACCGCCCTGCAGGTACTCCGCGGTGGGGATGCCGCTCAGCGTGGCTGCATGGATACCGGCGTGCACATGCAAATACCATTCCTCCGGAGGCATGCTCCACAACTGCTCCAGACTCAATCCGTTCAGTACAGTACAGGCAATCAGCTCCATGCGCAGCTCCACCGACTGGAACTGACCCTCCGCCCATTGATGCAAAGCCATCTGAGTCCGCTCGGAATCGATGTAGCTCACGCGCAGGATAACCTGCGCGAGCACGGAAGCCACACCGGCAAACAGCGAGTCCACCACATGGATAGCCGGTGAGATCAGGGCGAGCTGAAGCAAAAGACGCTCCAGCTCATAACGGGGCATATCCAGTTGCTGGAGCGTCATCCACTCGAACCGACGGAGCTGTCGAACCACGAACACCTGGTCAGGCGCGATTCTGGGCAACCGCACCCGATAGCGTCGTGGGTCGAACCCTAAACGGGGATGGGGATGAGACAAGGCAATTAGAGTACCTCCTCCACTTCAGGCTCCTCGTTGAACCCGCTCACACGCAGAGCGGCTGCCGATATCGCCAGCACGTATCCGGCGGGCAACGAGTCCAGCATCTGCGCATCAGGATGCAACAGGGCGAGCTTCGCTATCTCCGCATCCGCATCCAGCTCGGGATGACTCGCCAGGTGTCGCTGTATCCTGTCCCACTCCACACGGTTGATGGCGCGTACCGCGAACTTCAACCCGCGCATGGTGACGATACAGAATCGGGGATAGGACTTCTTGAACTCATCTATCTTATCTGGCTCCAGCGGCGGGATGACGATGTTGTTGAACAGCTCGTCCGTCGGAGGATCATCCTCAAAGCCCGAACGCTCCTGAATGCGCCGACTGAGCGTGGAGAGCACACCGGCGGGCATCGCCAGGAAATCGGATACCTTCCAGTCCGGCGCGAGCAGACAGTAGTCCACTACCTTCTCGTCCATCTGCCCAACGGTGGCGTCCGGATTGTTGCGCAACCACTCCTGGATCTGCAACATCTCATGACGCATGATAGGACGGAAGTAAAACTCCTGCCCGGCGATCTTCACCTTGTAGACAGCGCCGTACAAACGCTTCCAGGTCTCGATGTGTTGTTGGGTGACTTCATTGGTACGCATGGTTCCACCTCCAGAGAACAATATTGGCAGGTGCGCTAGCGCTGCCAGAACAGGATATCGCGGGCCATGAACTGATACTGCTCCAGCAGGTTCCGTCCGCTATCGTCTATCGCCTTGCTGTAACCGAGGATCTGCACGTCCACCAGTTCCTCAGCCTGAAAGAGTTCGGCGCGTTGCGTGACCGGCACGTTCATCACCGGCGTGCCGTCCACCGTGTCCACCGGTCTCTGCAGGAACACACCGCGCGAATCCTTGAGTTGCGGATCCCCATAAGCGATGAACAGACGCAACGGAACATTACCACGCACGAACAGCGGTCTGTTCGATGTGGACAGGTCATCATCTGCAGAAGGCTCGCCCCAGAAGTGAGTTCGTATCGCCTGAACAACATCCGCCAGCTCGCGCGACTCGCCACGCACCTGACGCTGCACGGCGCGTCGTATATCCTCGCGCAACGCCGGCAGGTTGCTCTCACCGTTGCGCAATCCCGAGATGGCGGTATTCAACCGGCGCTGACCGAACGCCTCGCCGGAGAAGGACATCATGTAACGCTGCACAAGCCAGACGATATACCCGCTCTGCTTGAAGTTGATGGTGAACTGACCTCGTATGATGCGTGTGCCGCGCACGATACGGTCATACGTGTATGAAGAGTATCCATAGAGCGGCATCGCCTGTTCCATCAACTCGTAGGACATGCCCACCACTTCGGAGAGCACAAAATCGCCCAGCATCACACGCACGTCCAGACCGTTATAGTAGGACGTGTCAAACCGGTCCACTACACGCCACTGGTCAAGACTGACAGCGCTCCTTCTCATCACACATCACCCAGTGGCAGGTTCACCGTCACCCAGTAAACTGGAACGGTCAACAGGCGACTGTATTCTGGTGGCGGAGGCAGTATATCGCCTGCTGCAACACTGTACTGCGCCGGATCCGCATCGCTCATCAGGTCCGGAGCGTTATAGTCCAGAGACACCTGACCGATAGCCTGGTTCGCCAGTCTGGCAAACACGGCACGACAGGCGAAGGCGTCCATAAAGCTGAACGGTTCCACATCCCTCACCTGCACCTCCGTGTCCGGTGCATACGTGCCGTTCGCCGCCATGTAACGCAACATGCCATAGGTCAGGACATAAAGGGACGGCAACTGGTCCCCATACAGACCGAACTGGCGCTGGTAGAGCGCCTTCACATAGGACTGCACCACATCGCGGAACGTGCTCATCGCAACACCATCATCCCGTCCGGTAGAGGAACCTCTACCCATCTGCCAAACAGGTCCATCGTGAGTTCGGAAGAGCCGATAGAATGCTCACGTACCGTAGCGACAGCCCGTTCATCAGCGTTACCGGACACCGAGTTCAAAACCAGCTCGTCCACCTTCTTGCCGGATGCGCTCAGTTCGTACCGGTTCACACGCACCGATTGCAAAGCCGGTTTGGCAGGTCTGGTGTTACCGGACGGCACGGCATGGCCGGTATCGCGTTTGCTCTGGATAGGGCTGGTGTTAATCTCGTAGTCCACAGCCATGTAGGAGAGCGTGACCACCGTGCGCACATCGTCCGTTTGCAAGGTCATGCCCTCATCCAGAATGGTAGCACCGTACAGAGTCACGCTCACCGTGGCGCCGGTCTCGTTCACAAACACCAGCAGGATATCCAGCGGCGGGAACTCGTCCGCGTGCGGCGTGCCGATGAACTGCGGGAACGCCCTGTAAAGTCGCTCCGAGATACGCCTCAGCGCGTTCCTCTGCCACATCACCAGCCCGATGGTGCCGGCAACGGTTCTGCGACCGGCGGTGAAACCAATAGGTAACATCCTGCCCAGACGACTCACAGGGAACTTGTCACGGTGCGAGCTGAGACTGAACAGCACCACCTCGCCCAGTCGCTCCGTGATACGAGTGACCATGCGCGTGCCGTCATAGACGGGAAGCATCACAAAGGCATGGCAGTCGCTGGGGGCAAAAGATATCTGGAAATCGGTGTCGTCCGACGCATAAGCAGGTAACCTGTACGTCGGAGGCAAAGACCCGGAATCCACATTCTGTTTGACAGGGAGATTCGCAGACATATCACATAACACCAGAGGATGCGGGGGCTGTGAAGCCCCCGCTTAAGGTACAGTAGAGACTACACGTTCATGCGCGAGCCGGCGCCGGAGAACGACTGGTCCAGCGACTGCAGTTTGTTCGTGAGCGGTCGCACGCCGGTCGCCACATAGGTCACGGCGGTCGCGGAGCTCAGGTCATCCAGCGTGTAACCGTAACCTTCGTTCGCGAACTGCACGCCCAGCAACGCCATGTAGGCGAACGCGCCGTTCTCGTTGATGAACACCAGCGTCAGGTCGAACGGAGGTAGCTGGTCCACATACTGGATGCGACGCTGCGCAACGATGCGAGCCGCACTGGCAACCACATACTGCTCGGCGGTAAGCGCCTGCAACTGCTGGTCGCTCAGGTTCGCATACTGACGCAGTCGCTCCACACGATCCTTGAACTGCTGGTCCGCCATGTGACCGTAGAATCGGTCTATGTGTTCCCAGAGATCCTTGATCTGCTCGCCCACGTTGAACACGCTCTCAATCAGCGCGTGCTTGTCGAACTGCGTGAAGGTCATCGTACCGGCGATACCGCGCTTGCCCTTCACGAACGTTCGGGGCGAGGGATCCCCAAAGGTATAGATGGGAGCGATCTCGCGGTTGATAGACACACTCAGCGCCACCAGGTTCGCCACCTTGCGGTTACCGATGTACGCATGGATGTCCGCACCGGAGAACGCCCACTTATACGAATAACGGTCCGGTTCGTCTACCTGGTTGGATGGACGGTAGTTATCCATCGCCTCCAGGAACAACTGCATGTTATCCAGTTGAGAAGGCATCTAACTATCACCTCACCTTATAACGTCACCGTGAGATCCACAGTGATAGCTCGGATGAAGCTGGCGGGACGTAACTCCGCAACGCAGCGAACCTCGATGGTCTGCATACCGATTGCGGTCGGCTCCAGCGAGAAGCGGTAACCGATGCCCTCGCCGCCAAGCAGAGCGCCGATCTCCACCAGTCGGTTCAGAACACCGCGCACCGCAGTGGCCATCGCGGTCAAAGTCTCCTGAGTGTTCGGACGTCCCAGGAACGGGATGAGCGCCAACCGCAGATACTTGGAAGCCGCGTTGGCGATGCGCACGTTGCTCTGGTAATGGAACACCGAGGTGGACTGAGCCGCAGTGATATCGTTGGCGACAACGGGCGTGGCGCCTGGCACCATCGGAGGACGAATCACGACGTAGCTACCGCCGTTCCCGCCGTCGGCGGTGGGAACACCGGCCATCAACGCCTCAAAGGTCGCCTTGGGAATGCGAGCCCCAACCACGTCACGCACACCGCGCGGAGTACGGAACGCGGAGATCTCCGCAGGCGAGAGCGTGGTCAACATGCCGGCGAACGAAGCGGCCGCGTTCTCCACATAGTCACCTAGCTGCCAGGACCGGAACTGACAAGGCATACCGATAACGATGGACAGGTAGCGACCGAAGTCGATCTCTACACCGTCTACCTCTTTGACCATATCAGGATGCTTTGCCAGGAAGTAACCGATCTTGATACGCCCGGTTGCGGCATCGACGACGCCGGAAGTGTTGTCCAGATAAGCCGTCTGGTAGTAGCTCGCCAGTGAAGCCATATCCGGAGCCACATACGGTCGTGCGCCGAGCACGCCATGGCAGGAACGCTGCGCGGACAGCTCATGCACAAATTTGGCGAACGGCACAATCACGCCGTCCGTTGCGGCGGTACCCACGCGGTCGTCGGCATACAGACAGGACAGATACACCACGTCGGCATCAGCCTCGGACAACAACGCAAAGGTGCCGGTGTTGGGCGCGGTCAACAGGTCCAGAATCGCCTTGTAACCGTTCGCCGCAGAGAACCGCTGGTCACGGGTACCGGCTGCACCACCGGAAGTGGTAAAGTTACGCGGCGAGGAATCCAGCACGTCGGTAAGCGGCTGCGCCAGTACCGCCGACGGGTTGGTTTGTGATGGGTGAACCGCCAGACGCACCGTGCCGTTGCTTGCATGACCGTTGACGGCGTTCACCAGGTCGCCCAGCGTAGCCGAAGCCGGCAGGGTACCGCTGATGGTACCTCCACGCTCGGCAGGCTGCTGGAGCTGCCACGAGTGGTTAGGCGAACCGGAAGTCAGAGTCAACACCACGTTGTTGTACACGTCGCCGTCAAACAGACCGCGCATGATCAACACGTTGGTGGGAGAACCTCCGGTAGTGGAGATGTTCGCCGAAGCACGCTCGCCAGGCACGCGAACGGCAACGATGTTGTTGCACCCGGCGGCAAGAGCGCGCTCAATCGCCTCCACCAGGTCGTTGTTGGACCGGACACCGTCAGCCAAACCGGTACCGGGGTTCAGATACTCCCGCTCAAATACCATCGGTCCAAAGGTGCTGATAGCCGTGCTCAGGTCAGACAACACAACCGGCGTGTTGGTCGGACCGTCCAGCGCGGTGCCGATGATCAACAGGCTGTCGGTGACCGTGGTGTTCAACACGGGCACCAGCATGCCTTCCCTGAGCGTGAATGAATAGCCAGGAACGCTAGCCATAGTCAACGCGAGGGAATAACTCCCTCACTCACCTCCTCACATCAGGCGTTCAAAACGCTAAGCGTCACGTAATACACTGAGCCCGTTGCAGGACTTCTCCCTACATCCGTCCATATCAGTACCGTGTTTTGCAGACCGTCCCGGAAGTCCGGCACGAAGTCCACACCGGGCACATAGATACGGGCTTCCAGAGGTATATCAGTACCGTCCCTGCCACCATACTTGTTCCAGAGTCCGGTCTCGTCCGAAGCATAAATCACCTTCAACACGTTGCGGATAGGGTTACCGCTGCTGTCTACCAGTAAGTCCTCCCTACCGTTACCTCTGGTGATGGGAACATCGGCGATTATTCTGTCCGAAGTGCCCAGCTTCACATCCACAGAATGTATCATGGGCAGAACCTTGCGAGTAACACGGTCCATAATCGCCTGGTAGGTGAAACTGTGAACGTACAACTGCTCGCGCGTGGACTCGATGATTCGCGGACCGGACTGGTCCAGGAAATACCATTCCTGAACACCAAGACGCTGCAGGTCCGGCGTGATGACCTCCAGCATCTCCTCCAGATTGTCCGCCAACCGGTCAGCCTCGTCCGCGATGTGACTGACCACCTCAAACTGATAGGTGCAGGTGAAACCGCGACCCCAGTATTCCACAATATGGTTGCCGTCTGAAGAGACGGTGGTGGCCCTCAAACGCGGCTTGTACACCTCACCGGTCTTGCCTCCAGGCGTTCTGGAAGTGAGCCAGCAGATGATCATCGGACCCTTAGCCTGAGCGGCGGCAAACGCACGCTGGAAGGTCACTCCATACCGGTCAAATACCGGCTGAATCAGCCGCCAGATGACCTTCGGCAACTCGGTGGGAGTAGGCGGTATGGGATGGAACTGGTCAGCCATTCAAAGCACCTACCGTCACATCGATTTCCTGCAACACACCCCGCAAACGCACCGTCATCCGAACCAGAAGCTCGCCGTCAGCAGTCAAAAGGGAAGCCCGCAACGGAACCACACCACGCACGGAAGACGCCAGCAACATGGAAGCGAACAGGATCTCGCTCTCCCTGCCTGAAATAGAACCTTCACTGGATCCGAACAGGTCACTCAAATAAGAACCCAGCAGGATGTTCAACCTCAACCCGACCTCAACGGAACGGGAACCGATGCTGTCCGCAAAGTCCGCAAAACCGCAACGCGAACCGTCTACACCGCGCCTCAAACAGAACATGCGATACTGCAGGGCATGAGTGAGCGTAGATCCTGAGACGGTCTCTATCCGACCTTCAGGGTCCTCCATCAAGAAGCTGCCTCCACGAGCCAGCCCGACGGCACGGACCAGACCGACAGGCACGCGCACCGGAACCCCATGCCAGCTATCGGCTATGGAGCCGCACGCCCAATATGTACCTGGAGCACGGAACAGAACGGCCATAGCCCTTAAGCCTACCGGCATCATGACGTAAGGATTGAATAATGCCGGACGCGAATCCGGCAGCGGCTGAGCATCATCCATGCACCAGGAAGAAGGTGGGCAGCACCCTGTTGGTTCACAGGCGTGTCAGGACGTGAACCCTGTTAACAACACGTAACGCTGCATCCAGGCAGGAACATAGGCTGGGATCTATACCAGAACGCTAGGAAAGATGGCGTAGTATGGACGAGTCATGCGAGACCAGCGATATCACTGAAGATGAAGTCGTAAGTCTGACCGCCCTCGAGCTCTAAGCGGTCTGGTGAACCTGATACAAGCCACAAACCCCACGTCGGCGAGGATTACTGTCGGGTACGGAAGTGCTGAGTGAAACCAGGGAATGCAGCGGTGACACCGACGATGTCGCTGCCCTTCTTGACGTACCAGTAACCGCATCGAGCCGCAGAAGCGTCTGTGGACAGAGGATTCGGTTCACTACAAGTCCAAGATAACGCAGAGGTCGGACCAGTGCGGGGCTGTAAACCGCACACCGATGCCTTGATGAGGAAGGAATATAACCCACGCAGCATCGGTCAGTAAGACATCATCACTCACATCCTCGACCGCCGACGGACTGGAACACCTGCATGTTCGCCCGCGTTGTAGTAATGGTGACAGCTGCCGGACCACCGGCACAGACATCAGAGTCATAACAGAACTAAATAGACTCGTTAAAATCCCCACGTATCGATAGGCTGACCGAGCAGGATATCTCAGGATAGTTGTTGCATCCACATTGTTGGATGTGGTCAGGCGCAACCGATACCGACTGACCGGCAACCAGGTTCGCACTGAAACCGCTGAACTCTAACCTGCCTGACGCCGATATCGAACCTGTACCACCAGAGATGGACTCCAGAACAGCGTGCCCGGGTTGGGGATGGAAATCCGCACCGTCCTGGTAAAGAGTGAGCGTGAAATGGGAACGTCTGTGAGGCGTGCCTGACGATATAGCCCTGACCCAGAACGCCACCTTCGTGGACTGAGCGGCGCACTGTACCGGGCACATGAACACGTTGTCCAGAATCGTAGTTCAGTGAAACGCAAGCCCGAAAGCTGTCCGCCTGTCGGTAGCCTCTCGGTTGCAGATCGGAGTAACCAATCCTCGTGCCGGCCGGAAACATGGAACTCACACTCTAGCCAAAAGGACTGTTGTCGATCTAAAGCGCGACCAGGAACATCGTCGGCACAGCATGCCCCAGTGCTCAGTGCACCACCGATCACCATCCGGATAAGTCCACCAGGATGGGATCGCCGAAGTATCTACACCTACACACCTTCATGGCAAACCTGTTAGAGGTATCATGGGTACCGTTCACTCCAAGCACCACATCGTAAGTCACACCACCGGATAAGAGAACGGGACTGTTCAATAAAGGAATATAGAACGACAATCCTGCGGTTGTTGACGGCGGCGTGAACAGCGTGGTTAAAGGATCCGACTGGGCAATCGTTGTGTTGCCCTGCTTCAAGGTAATATATAGACCGCCTGGACTGCCCTGTTTGGTGAAATGACCGAAGGTGAATCCACGAACGTTCAGATTGAGACCTTCCGGTACCGTGAACCTCACGGCAAGGTTTGAAGTGGTATACTCGTCGTTATAACCTCCGGTCAAAAGGGGTTCAAACCACTTAATCGTACCATCAGGCATACGGTAGAGTATCTGGGCGTTGAACTGAGATGGGAAATCCGTGAAACTTCCTGAATAGAACCTGCTAGAGTAGTCCAGAAACAGCGTCCGAGACCAGTCGGAGACACGACGGTCAAACCCAGGGAATACGGACAACGTACCAATGGACCCATTCCTTATGCCTACCCAGTAGCCGGATCCAGCTGCCAGCTGGAAGTTCAGTCCGGACAGGACGAACCTGCCGGTAGAAGCCGGATAGTTCACCCTGTTAACACCATAACCGCTTAACAGGTAATTCGCATAGTTACCGGAATCCCACAAAATACCGCCTATATCATGGTAAAGATAGGCATCTGCCTGACCCGTGGGAACCGCCGTCGCGTAGATGGCTACACCGAACAGGGGCAAGCTGTAACGCGGAACGATCCTGAAGAACAACCTGGCTGCGGAGTTGTTTGCCCAGGATACAGAACCGGCAAAACCGGTGGAGGCGGCGAGCACATACCCGAATCTGGAAGGAACAACGGCCATACCAGCACCACCTACGACTGAGACGTGTCGTCCACCTCAACCAGTGGCTGAGGCGAGCCGGTAACAATGTTCTGCTCAAAATAGGTCGTAGACCTGTCGGACTTGTAAGTCCTTAACTTGTTGGATACCAGCGCCACCCTGTTAAAGAACCTGGCAATCAACCACGCCAGAGTCTTTTGGGCAGTGGATGCCTCCACATCGCTCAACGGAGTGGTCAATACAACCTGGGCTATGTTCTGACGCTCCGCAGCCGTCAAAGTCTTGGGATCACTGACCTTCTGGTCCAGTCTGCCCTTCTCCGTCACAAAGGTTATCTTGGAGCATAACACGTTCGCCGTTGAGGAACGGGCCTCTATCGATATCACATCACCCTGCATCTCAGAGCCGGTAAGCACTATCCTGTACCAGCCAGGCGATTCGGTGGCGTTAATCTCCTGAGGCGAGTTCGTCGGAGTATAAACCGAACCGTCACGGATGATTCGCACCGTATGGTTGCTCACATCACCCGTGACAGGAGCACCGTTTGTCCTTGTTCCAGCAGTAATACTGCACAGTTATGGATTCACCATAAAGCGCCACCAGACATCACCACCAATGAATATTGGCGCCTACTTCTCCAGTTCGCGCAGAATGTGATCCCTTAACTCAAACAGCACCGAATCCACAATCTCCTGGTCAACCTTCAAACGCTTCGCTATCTCCACACGCTTCGCATAAGGGATAACCAGCGCCCGCTCCCTTAACCACTTGATAAACATGCCCTTCAACAGACGATCCAGCATCATCATCACCCCGTTACTCCAGTAATGTTGCCCACAGAGGTACAGTACACCACGGCACACCTGTAAGCTTCCATCGCCACAGCAAACGCAGACGCCACAGTGTAACATGCATCGGATACACCCATCGCAGGAACCAGCACCACACCCGGTAACTCCGGCGTCCACTGGTTACCCAGCGCCAGCAACGAGGCGCCGGTAAAGGGAACAGTCCTGCCTCCACTCAAAGTCACATCCAGCCCTGAAGGCCATGTCGGAGTTGCAGGCGGAATGAACTGCACCTCCTCAATGGAAGCGAACATCGAGTACATATCCGATGTCCTGGCATACGTTCTCACAGCACGATTGGGCACCTGCACGCTCACATAATCGTTGAACACGCGAACCCTCGTGCCGTTATATATCGCACCCTCGTTGCGTGCAACCACACTCCAGGTGGTCCACGTGCCGGCAGCACGAGCACCACCGGGTACACGCACGCCTATCACCGTGCCGGCACCGAGCATCAAAGCAGACCTCAACAGCGCCGGTAGATAAGCGATATCATCATCCCATACCGACGCCGGATGATACCTGAACTCCACAGTCCCTGAAGCGGGAACAGCATCGAACTGCACCGTCTTGATGTAGGAACCGGTACCGGTAATCCTCACGTTGTTCAGCTGGTAACCACCGGAAACCACGCGCACATCCCAGCCGTCAGGAGCGATCCTTAAAGGCACAGTAAAAGACGTCTGCCCTGGCGACAGGTTGACTACATGCAACATCCTGCCACCAAAGATAGAATAGACATCATCCAGGCTACGCACCATCACCGATTTTGCACAGGGACCATCGTAACTCCAGCCCACCACATACAGAGGAACCTCCAGGTCCAGGAACGGCACAAAACGATGGGCGTAGTCGTAAGGTACAACGGATGAAGGGACGGTGAATGCGCCATAAACGCAGGAGGCGGAACCACCTGATCCGCCACCACCTGATCCGCCACCACCGGATCCGCCACCGCCGGGGTCTCCATCATACCAGTCATCCAGCCAGTCCATGTGCCAAACCGGTGAATAGTCCGCCATATCTAGCTCCTGGAAGTGATATTCCTGTTACCGGTGCTATCTACCGTGCCGTCCACGCGCACCGTGGTATCGTCCATACCATAGTAGGTGCGCCCGGTACCGGATACGGTACGCTTGCCAAACAACACCGCACCCATCCACTGCATGAACTTCAAGGCGGTATGAGTGCCTTCAATCACATAACTCCATACCGCCGAAGCAATGCTGTTCCGCTCGGAAGAGGTCAACGTCATCGCATCCCCCGCCTGAGCCCTGCTGGATACGCTCGCATCCAGATTGGACAAACCGAGAGCGGCGGCATCATACGGATTGTAAGCCACAACCTGTAAAATCACCTGCTGGGTCTTTGCACCGGGCGCGGTGAACCTCAATATCAACGTGCCGGGCTGAGAGACCACAGCCACCGGATAACTGTAGCGATACCATCCGGATCCCAGCTCAGTAATAGTTGGCGTGAGATCGCTCTGGAAGGAACTATCCACGCTCCGGAGATACTGGACGGTGATGAGGCTTGTGTCCACACCAGACAGACCGCTCCATACATCGGTCTCATCAGGCAGGAAGAACTCTATGGAACCGGCAACATTCTGACGAACTACCATCGCTCAACACCCCTGAACACAGAAGGTACAAGAGACGGAACGGAACTTCCAGCATCGTGGTAATCAATGATGGGACTGAACTGAGTGGCGATAACCGAACTGTTCGAAGTGACTACCACCTGCCAGGAAGAACCTGTATACTTCACAGACCGCACAAACGAATAAACTCGATCCAAACGCACATCATAAGCGGTTCCGTTATCATACGCATACCCGGGCGAGGCGGCAGCACCGGAAGAGACGATAATGGAGAACCGCTGGATGCTCACCGGCTCGTCAAAGAACACCAGCGCGTAACCGGCAAGCCCTATACTGTTCTTTACACTGACTGTCTTAATCGGTGAACCGGTCGGTAAGAACATACTGTCACAGGCGTAGAGAGATACCGTGGTCCCACCTGTGGTGCTGGTAGACGGCACATACGCCCCCACCACGCGAACATTATAGGGAAGGATAAAGGATAAACCGTACTGAGGAGCGGCGAGCGGCGAACCGCTATTTGAATGCGTCAAAGGATTCCCATACCAGGTTCCACCTATCCTGTACATGAAAGCCCATAACCTGTAACCATAGGTATTGTACAAACTCCATAAAGTGGTGTACTTCAGGATAGGTCTGGGGTGGGCATACATGTTGTATATCAACGAGGTCTGTTGTGGCGACATCAGTGTGAGCGAGCCGCCGTTGACCGTCAAGCGGAACAGATAATACTGATTGGCGTCAAGAGAAGCGGTCAAACCGGCAACGGCCCACCCCGTCGTCGGACTGGACCACGTACCGGAAGCCAGCACATTGCCTGGAGCACCGGAAGCGTCATGGTCCATCACCGCCCAGTCTATGCTTGTAGCGGTTGTGCTGAGTATGAACAACTCCGCATCGGTCATGCTGCCCCCATAATAGGAATAGAAGGGCAGATATACTGTCTCTCCTGCGGATATATTCAAACTACCGCCGGTAACAACGGCGAAGTTGTTGATCGTTATCAACGGAGGCAAAACGCCGCCACCACCACCACCAACGCCAGGCATACAGCACCTCCAGAAGGATAATCGGAAGAACGCTAGCGGTAAATCTTAACAGCGCCATCTTTATCGTGAAGGAGTATGGTCTTATCCAGCATCGCTTCCTCGAACCGGGACTTATCAAAATCGGCAGGATCACAACCGCAGGCATAATAACTCACCTCAGATTGACGCACAGGAAGCGCAATCATGATGCGATAGATACGGAACACGCCGACAGGCTTCAAACCATACCACTGCTTGACCTCTGCAAAGAGGTCCAGGTCGTTCGGATGCAACCAGTAAGGAGTGTAAATCACAGGATGAGTCTGGGAAACGTAACCTATCTGCACCAGGTCCACTTCCTCACGGTAACCGGCAGAACGACGTACTGGAACCTTCTCCAGCTGTACACTGCTACCTGTACCAAAGCACAACGGACACCAGTACGAGGACGTCCTGTCATACCGATCGTAACAGGAACACCTGGTGTTGGGTAACCGCCTCACCAGCAAGAACCAGTGAGGCTCCTTCAGGATGAACTTCTCTATGTTGAACTTAATCCTCTTCATCCTCGCTGAAAGCGTTCGTCCTTCGTCTGAACGGGTTGCCTGGAAAGCCGGCATCCTCTAACGTGGAGCGACTGAACATTGTAGCCCTTCCCATGGCATAAAGGTTGGCTACACCTACACCGAGAGATAAGGCGCCTCTCAGCCATCTACGCCTGAACAGGTCACGTATACCGGCATACGTGGCATAACCACCAAGCGCCCAACTGCCCAGATAAATGGCGCTACCGGCATAAGCGGCCGGTAAGTTTACCTCGCCACCGAACAGGCCATGGTATTGCCTCGCCATGTTAAAAGAACTGCGCAGAGCACCAGGAATAGAACGGAACGATGCGACAGAAGCATAAGCTATAGCGCGTGGAAGTCCGTCACTTTGCCGATGCTTACTGTAAGTGCTCATCACCGTGTTCCAGAACTGTGCACCCGGCTCAGACATCACATGAGCGGCGGACATAAAACCAACTATCGTGCTACCAAGCAACACTGACGTTCTATCATCAGCATCTACAAATGGACCTCTTTGTTGTTGCACCTTCTATCACCAACCTGTACTCAGTCTCGACTAACCATTGCCACCAAACCTTTTGTTGATGATATCATAAGTATACAACCCAGCCCGATATCCAGAGTACAGACTGTATAAACCGAACCCGAGCATTAAGCCGCCGGTCAGCCATCGCTTTCTGGACAGACGATTTATACCACCGCGCGTCATGCCTACACCGACCGCAAGGTTAAGACCTGCCATGCCCATCCCAAAATAGGTAGGCGCCGGAGACATCTCGCTGAACGCAGCCCTGTTGTAAAACCCGAACCTTCTCAAAGTGCCCAGTACAGCTCCAGGTATGGAACCCAGAGAAGCAGCGGTGGCATAAGCCATAGCCTTTGGGAACCCGTCGTTGGCATGTTGACCATAAGCCCTTTTACCGGCGCCCCATACATGAAACGCCGGATGAAAGAACAGCTCCGAACCCATGCCGAAGCCAACGGCAAAACTGTCCTCAAAACCTAACCTGCCACCTTGCATCCCATAATCCCGCCTTCCCTTACAAAGGCAGCCTCATCTGACCTTCAGGTAGTATCCCGCGTCGGACGTAATCATGGAACCTGTTCCTGTATCCACTAAACACACCGCGTAGAGCGGAAACCATGCCCCCCACGCGAGCCGAAGCACCGGCGAACATGTTCTCATGGAAGTTCAGGATGAGCTGATCTCCGTACTGGGCACCCACCTTGTTCGCCTCGTTCACCATGAAGTAAGACATCGTGTCTCTCAAGCGATTCCACGTGTTAGGAATCCATGAAGCTCTCGCCGGACGACTCAAGTTCACACCTGGCGTATCGCCAACGGCGGCAGTATCCGTGAGAGGCTCAGCCGGCGGTGGAGTAACTATCGGTGGAGCAGCTGGCGATGGATCAGCTGGCGGTGGAGTAACGAGCGGTGGTGGAGCAGGACGATCCCGATTCGGCTTACGCCACGACACACCAGGCATATCGCTCCACTGGAAATCATCACGGAATGAGTGTATCTGACCGGGAACGTTCAGACCACCATAAGCCAGACCGCCGGCCAGTGCAGCGCCACCAATCAGATAAGCAAGGCCACGACCATAGCGACCTCTCCTCAAATTGGCGATACCACTATAGATAGCCGGACCTGCAAGGAGAGCACCACCTATAGCCGAACCAAAACCGACCATCGCCATAGGATCCGAACGGAGACCGCCCAGAATATCCAGAGCCTCCTGCCTCAGGGCGCCCCTGCCTTCACCGGCGAATGGATAGCGCCCCATCACTCTCATGAGATCGCCCAGGGCACCGAACCCTCTTGCAAATGGAGTGCTAAACAAGTCCATCAATCAGATACCTCCAGCAATAAGTCACCACTCATACAAACGGATAATCTACCACAGGCTATCAAACGCAATCACAGCATCGATTAAATCGTCTAATGGATTACCATAAGGGTCGTACGCAGATGTTCCAGGCACGTAAGTCCTCACGGCTCTGGGCTCCTGAGCCTTTGGTGCACGAGCCTGAATAGGCGGTAAAGGCTGTCTCGCCATATAAGACATACCAAGCGATAACGCACCGCCACCAAGCAGATAAGCAAGCGCCTGAGCATAACGACCACGCCTCAAATTAGCCAGCCCGCTGTAAGTAGCCCATCCTGCCAGGGCAGCGCCACCAATAGCAGTGCCGAACCCAGGTATCGCCTGAGGACCGGAGTGAACATAGTTCCAGGCATCAAGCAAATCCTTCCTTGCCGATGTATAGGCTGAGCTGAACACGGCACCTAAATTGGCCCTGTTCAGAGGCTTCGACTTTGCCATCAGATCGGATATACCGCTCTGCACGTGACGACCGAACAGACTCATCGGTCCGGTCATACGAGCACCGGCTATGAAACCACCGACAAACGGAGATTGAAGGAAGTCAGGCATCACCAGACACCTCTATAAACCGGTTCCAGACATATCAGTACCGCCTGTTCTTGCCATCGTCTCTCCAGTCGCGCGACGCGATATTGCGTTCCCCAATACGACGCAACGCCTCATGCGGTATGGCGTTCCTGCCGATGTTGCCCGTTTCAATCACACCACGCATCTTGGAGAACTCTGCCAACCATAACTCCGCCTGACCCTGCAGATCCTTCAACAGGGCGCGAATCTGACCGATAGCGTAACCTTCATTGGTCTCCGAATAGTCACCCAGTCTGCGGTTCTGACCGGCCAGACCGGACAGGTCCATCAAACGACGCCTCAAAAGGTCGCAAGCAACTATTAACTCTACCCAGCGCGGAACCGCGTAGAAGTGACCTATCCTCATACTGCGCACCGTGCTGTCCTGCGGACCTGCCATGCCCCAGCTGGTCGGCGGAAACCACTTGATGTAGTGACGGTTCGCATCCAGCGAACGCCTGTATATCAGGAAGTTCACATCATGCATGGAGATGCTATCGCCCAGCAATCCCTGCGTTAACACGAGCACGGAATCAGGACTGGCATAGAACGGATCATAAAAACTCACAAACTCCCGATAATACCTCTGCTTGCCCTGCTTGATGGATATCCTGTAAAGACTGTTCGCCATGAACGGCTCGGACGGAGTGATGGTAAGCACTACCTTACCGGTATCCGGATCGGTGGACGTGTATATGGTAAAGGGAACGTTGTGCCTCTGCCAGGACGGGAAGCCATCAACCTGACGGCGGTCAAACTCCACCTGAACGCTGGACGGAACGATATCCCCGATAAACTGCAGAGGGAACCACGAGTTCATCATGTTCTCTTCATACTCGTCCAGCGAACTCCGGATGATGAAATCCGAACCCTGAGACTCGGCAATCAGCTGAGAGACTATCAACGTCTCGTTCGGAATATCCTGAGGCGCTACATAGTAGAACCCCCATACCTCAGACCAGTCGCTCACGTCAGGCGGAGTGTTCGCCACGTTCAAAGCACGAACACGCCAGTAGTAGAACTCACGACTGGTCAAAGCGGAAGCGGGAACGGTTACTTGAGTGGCGGAACCGGATGTGGTCCAGACAATACCGGTGTCAAAACCTAGGTCGCGACTGACCTGCACCTCATACTGATAGGTGCCGGGACCCACTACAGCCTGCCACTTCAACTCCAGCGGATCCGTATGCTGCGTGTTGTCCAGAGGCTCAAGCAACACGGGAGTAGGCACAATGTTCGCGGCGGAGATCGTGGAGAACCGGAGCGTAACGCGCGTGCCGGACTTCCTGCCGGTAAAAGCGGGCAGGTCGGGCAGAATGGTCATGATATAGTTCCTGCCAGGCTGTAAACCTGGCAGGATAAACCGAACCACATCGGTCTGTATGGGAGCGGTCGGATAAACTAACTGCAGATGAACCGCCGTGTCGGTCTGCTCATCGGAGATGATGATGTACCTGTCCAGATCAGCCGATGTGATAATAGACGGATGGAGCGGCACGCTGAACTTGAGTTCAAACACCTGGTTCAACGGCACATCCTTAGCTCCATCCGTCGGAGTAGATGAAACCAGTGAAGGTAAATACTTAGACAGATCCATATAAATCGCCACCAGTAGAGACGGATTTCAGGAATCCGATCGGAACGGGACGGCGTTACAAATCAAAGTCCGCTTGCCTTCTGAATTCCTCGTACTGGTTCCACATCCTCTCAGTCCGCGCGTCACGCCAGTTGAGCAAAGACGAATATCCCATCAACCCGGTCAACCCGGCTCCGGCTCCGAGCAACATCAGAGCCCTGCCATAACGACCGCGCCGGAGATTAGCCAAACCGCTATACGCCGCAGCTCCGGCCAGGATAGGCGACGCCATACCACTAAAGTAGCCGAATGTGGCGAACCCGTCATCTCTTGGCATTCTACGGACAAAACTGTCGTAGGTCATGCCAAAGACAGAGGGCATGCGTCGCAGTCCGCCCTGACGCCAGGCTAATCCAACGTTGTATGGAAACGCAGTCAAAGCGGCGTTGACGCCAACACGATAGCCTCCCCAGGAGGACGAGGCAGCGCCTCTAACGCCTCTCCACATCCTGCCAAAGTCCATCAGAATCACATCCCATCATTAAGACTTTTGTGGGAGGCAGGGCCCTTGAAGGGCCCTGCAGACCATTAAGGAGGCGTTATCTGTCGGATGGTAACGACAGGAGCGTAGTTGGTATCCAGACGCACGTTCTTGATAACAGTCATACCGCGACCCTGGTTGAGGGCGGCTACACCGTAGCGCTCCTTGAACTTCATCATGGTAGCGTCACGGCGCCAGTCCTCAAAGTCGTCCATGCTCATCGGCTCGCGCTGCAGGATAAGGATACCGTTGTTCCGATCCACTATCAGGATGTCACTGATGTTGGCATCGGGCAACGAGTTAGGGTTCGGCCATGCAGTGCCGGAACCAGAGTGACCCTGCAGCTTGGTGCGCAACCTCAGAGGCATGAACGGCGTGACCACGTAGTTGATCGCCCAGGGCAGGTTTGCCGACTGGTCAAAGGTAGGCATGTTGCGCCATACGGTCTGACCAATCTGACCACCATGCAGGAACTGGGCGCGCAGGATGGGATCCTTGGCAAGCACAACCCAGGATAGCGGATGCATGACGATATCGGTAGGCACATACTCGTGAGCGACCAGCGCTCCGAGCGCGTCAATCAGGTCGTCAAAATGCACCGTGTAGTTGTACTTGCCGTCCGCACCCATACCGTGCGTCCAGAAGTTGATGTCGTTCACCGAGTTATCATACACGGGATGCGCCTTGTCAATCGCCTCGTTGAAGATCTTCTGCTCCTTATGGCGCATCAGCGCATAACCAGCCGCCTCTATCATGTAACCGAGAACGTCCCACATCGAGTCTTTGATGATCTCCTCGCTGATAGCGAAGGCCAGACCCGATTTGGTGACCTTTATCTCGATGAAGTTGCGGCTGAATGCGGGACTCTGCTCGGGATACTCCTGAGTCTCCCCGATGTCAAACGCACGCAGGGCGCCGACCACAGGGAACTCAAACGACCGAACGTTGTCCACCTGAATGGTCTTGGCCAGAACAGTCTGACCAATCATCATGGGCTCGCGCCCTCGCATCAGCGTATCCGCTATAGCGCGGGGGAACAGGATGGAAGCGTCCGCAGATTGCAACGCCTCAGAGATAGTGATGCGAGGCGCCTCCGCAGCGCGATACCCATGCTCCAGAAGCGTCTTGAGCAACTCAACCTGCTTCTGGTAGTGTTTCACCGACTGCTCACTCAACTCGATCTTGAGCTCGCGAGCCAGGTTCTGCACGTAGCGTTCATGACTCTCCTGAACTATCTGTTCAAATGTCCTCATACCTCTCTCGCAGGAGATAAGACCTGCGACGGACACCTCCTCCTTAGTAGATGATCACGCGCATAGCGCCCGCAACGTTGGGCACGTCCAGATGCGGGGGCATACCCACGATGCCACTACCGCCGGAGCCATCGGTCAGACCGATCTGACCGGATGCCCACAAACGACCATCGCGATAGCTGGTCTCGTAGGAGTACGAGACACGCACCGCAGTGACGGTCACGTTCGCGGAGAAGTACAGCATACCGGTCCAGGGATCGATGCTGTGATACTTACCAATGGCCCAGTTGGCAACCCACTCGCTGCCCAGAGGCATCTCCAGCCAGCCGGCACCGCTGCTGATGGTCTGACCGTCCTCGTTCACATAGGAGCCCTGAATCTCGACCTTGATGGGCTTCCAGAACGCGACCGGTCTGCTTGCCAGACGATACTGCGAGCCGGCAACAACAACCGCCGGAGTCTCGTTGGTCACATCGCTGGTAGGCACTCGGATTGCCAGCGGCGGATAGTCCCACTGAGCGAAGTTGTCGGTGACCCATTCCAGCCAACCCTGCATCAGGTGAGCCTGGTCAATGCGCTGGATGCGCACTACCTCGCCCACAATCTGGTCCGCATCCTGACCGAACTCATACAGCACATGCTGCGCGTTGGATGCACCGGATCCGCTAAACGTCACCTGCCAGTTTCCGCTCACCGCATCCCATGCGTAGGAAGCGGTCAAACCAGGCAACAGAGCGCCGCTGCCGTCATAAACGGCAAGCACGCGGGGCTGGAACGCAGGATACACCGCTGCGGGCAGGTTGTGAGTAGAACCGGCAGACGAACCGGCATAGAAGTGAGTCTGCTTGGGAACCCACTTCACGATGCGACCACGATCCATCGGGTTAGGCGTGGTAGAGGTCATCGAACCGAAGTAGGCGGTCACACGGTCACCAGCCCTGAGCTGACCATACACGTCGTTCACAGTGGTAATGTAGGGGAGCTCGATGAACTCCTGCTTCACAACCACCGGAGGCCACTGAATGGTCTGCTGATGCTGGCGCAGGATGTTGGTCTGCGTGTAACCGATAGGCTTGTTGTTCACACCGTCCGCCATGGTCAGAATGGTGTAATCACCATAGTTGTACGGATCGGGGCGAACAGCCAGGATGCGTCCGCGGGGGATCACAATCTGGTCCAGAGTCGGATACCGGGGATCCGTTCCCAACGGGGGCAGGGACGGGTCCACGATGAACTGCTCCGCAGGCGCATTGATGCCACTCAACTTGATTTGAGTCGGCCAACGTCGACCCTGTAATGGTTGAACACCGAAGTTAGGCATACGATGACGCAGGCAAGATGCCTGCCATTCACCTCCTCTTAAGCCTCATGATTTGAGACAACATAGCTAGCGATAGAACAGACGCACAATGTCTTCCTCGCCAGCACTCTCCTCCTGAACACTCAACTTGCCGGACTTCAGAGCATGAAGCAACTCGTCCACAGCACTGTAACGATGCGCCTGGTCAGAACGCCCTTCCTCAGGCTCCTGCACATGCTCATCAGGCATGCCCTCGGCACCACCGGCTTCCAGACCTTGCAGAGGGTTCTGCACATCGTCCAGACCGTTCACTATCGTCTGCAACGAGTCGCCGTCCCCAAGGTCCTGAAGCAGAGTGTTCAGGAACTCTTCAGAACGGTTGCGGAACATCTCGTACAGCTCGGCGGTGGACCTGCCACGCGCAGGCGGATAACCCGCCGACAGAGCGGCGCTCACAGCACGCATCACGAGCATCTCGTGTCGCGCCTGCTGAGCCTCCTGCTCAGCCTTCTGCGCACGGTCCATCCACTCCCTCAACTGGACCTCCAGTTCGGCTACCGTAGCACGTAACTCGGCAGCCTCGTCATAAACGGACTCAGTGCTGGATGCAGGGGCACTGGACTCCAGCTGAGCGAACTGATCGTCCGAGATTTCCAGCAATACAGTACCGCCGTACGCCATGACCACCTTCGCAGACTGGTCCACGTTATGCGGTAACTGGTGCCACTCGTACTCGGCAAAGCCCTCACCATGCTCAGGAACCAGCCAGAACACCACAGCGCTCTCGCCATCGTCGTCCTGACCGGTCTTCATGCCCAGCTGGCGTGCCTTGCGCAACAGACAGGCACGTACACGAGCCTTCTGAGCAGGACTGAGCTTTGCACGTCCGAGCAACCTCAAGCCAGCAAGCACATGCGGGCGGTCGTGGGCAGGGAAAGAGCGGTTCGGTCCGCAGAACGCAGAGTCGGGGAGACGCTTGCGCTGAGCGGCGGTCAGCTTCGCCTCAGGATAAGGAAGCTCGCCGTCAATGAGATACAACTCCTCAGGCGATACCTCCTCCTGATCCTCGCCTTCACCCTCAGACCGTGGCTCCACGTCCTCCACAGACTCGTCTACCACATCGAATCTGTCGTCGGACTGCTCGCCAACGCTCTCATGCACCACGACATCCTTCAAAGAATCGATGTCTGCCATCTCTAAACCTCCCATCGTTAAAGTACCGCTGTCCAGAGCCTTGGAGAGCACTACCGCATCGCTGTCCGAAGGCACATTGACAAACGAGATCTCAATCAGCTCCAGACCGCGCATGATGTGGTAACAACTCCTGAGCTCACCCTGCCACTCATACGTACCACCGCGCTCATGCCCGTTCGGACAGGCATAACCCTCCACCTGCGTTCCGCAAACGGAACACTCCACACGCTCCGGTATCTGACCAATGGAGACCGTCATGAACCGACCGTCCAGCACCATCTCGATCACCCGACGATCGTAGATGACGGCATCTACCTCCAGATATCCCTCACGACGACCGCGACCCTTGCGCACCACACGCGCGTCCACAGCGCGACCGACTGGAACAGGCATGTCCGCAGAGTTGAGAGCGTTGCCGGTAATGCGGTGGTCCAGCATGATGGGAATGGGATAAGGCTTCAGGACGGTGATGTACCCCTTGGATACGCCGTCGCCCTCCAGCTCCTCCAGCGGATAGAAGGTCCTGTTGCGCGTGACTTTGTTCGCTGTAATCGCCCTGAGCCTCACGCGCAAAGCCGGGGCAAGTGAGTCCGACGCCGCCTCGGTGACTACCCTGTTGTACTCCTTCCTCACCGCGCTGAAGTCGTCCAGACTCAACAGCATCTGTTCGCGATATAGCATGAGAACACCCCTCTCAACTCAAATCGCGCTTCCTGATTACAGCCGGATCATCCTTCGGAGGTCTGCCACGAGCCCGTTTGTCATCGCTCGGCGCGGAAGGCGCAGACACACGACCGCTCAGACCGAGCTCCGCCTGCAACTTCAACGGCTCCAGCACCCGCGGCAATTGAACCCGCCAGAGATACATGTCCTTCTCATCCACTTCAGGCGACATGTTCATCATGCGCCGAGCCTCGCTGAGCGTGATAACACTCTGCGAATACAGGTTGCTGATAACCGTGAACAGACGCAACACGTGCCTGGTGTCCGGCTCGCCGAACTCTAACGATACGCTCACGCGACTCCAGTCCGCCTCGTCCAGTAAGGGACCTATCAGGTGCATCAATAACTGGTCGCCGAACTCGCGCTGGAGCGAACGCACCATCATCCTCAGCGACAGGTCCAGAGTGTCCATGTCCGGGTCCGGCTGCTTGTGACCGATGGTCACATCGTTCATGCCCAGACCGGCTATCGCGCGTTTGGAGAAGTACTCCAGATAGGGCTCGGCTCTCAAAGCAAAACTCTCCGCCCCGATAACACGCACCTCTTGACCGGGCATAGTTACCAGTACCGCATCGCTGGACATCTGGTTAATCGCTTCCACTATCTGCTGCATGTCCGGTCTCACACCGGCACCGGTGCCGGTAATGTCCGGCGTGGAGATATGCAATCGCGGATTGACAAAACGATGTATCATGCGCAATACCTCTTCCTCAATCTGTCTCAACCCGCGAATGTCCTCAACCGCACCCAACAACACCGGCACGCCATAGGCGCTATCCACCGGCTTGCGGTTCGCTAAATGCACCACCCTGTCCAGCGGGAAATACCGCTCCACATACATACCGGCCTGAGAGAGCGGTTTGACACGCAATATCCAGCCCTCCAGTGATGTACCATCACGACTCACAACGGGGAACATGCAACGCGCAGGCACGGGATACCACGCGGCAACGGCAGGAGAACGTACCGGACGACCATACAACGTGTTCAAACGGGACGTGGTGGAAGTGACGAGGAACGCATTGCCATACAGCACAAAATCAAAGAGCACCGTGCGGATCAGCCTGTCCCAACCGTAACCGTTAATGCGATCAGATATCTCAAACCGCGCACGCAGGTAGTTGTCCAGCACCGGTGACTCCGTTACCCATCGGATGCCGGTATGGTAAATCATCGCAACAATCAGGTCCACCGTGCGCTGGATATACCCATCGGCGAGATAAGCCTTCCACAGATCGCTCAGGTCCATCTCCGGCTTGAACCGATAGGTGCGCACACCACGCGCCGCATACGGGGAATCCCCTAAACTGTACACTCCCCAGCCGGAACGGTCCCTGCGACGCGTCGATACCATATCCAGAGCCGGTAAACCGGTCAACCTGTTGTCCGTAGAATATACAGCGGGAACACGTGCCGCCTCAAAATTAGCCACCAGCACTCTCCTCCAGCTCGTCCAGCACCGACATCAACCTGCTCTCACCATCACCGACATCTACACAACGCACACCGTAACGACCGCAGGCTTCATAAACCTCACGCAACCGGTCCACCGTTATGCGTTCCTTATCTATCAGTACCAACGGTAGATAAGGATACACCACCACATCAGGCAGAAGGCGGAACCGATCAGAGAACCAGCTCCATGCACCACCATAAACCCACGGCGTGTTGGGGAACCGCTGAACCACCAGCGCGTGCATCGCCATCAGACGACCGGAAGGCTTGAATAGCCTCAGAAACAATCTCCATATCATGGTGAACTCAGACCGTCCTGAATGCCTTTGCGGAACGACTCCAGAACACGCTTCAACTGAACGCACAACCTGCGCCGACGCCATAACCGATCATAACGCTGAACCTGAACGGATACGTTGAAACACACAGACGCGCTCTCGCGTACACCGCCCCTGAGCGAGTCTATCCAGGCATAATAGCGACGCTTCCACTCCTCCACCTCATCCAGCGCATCGCCCAGCAGGTCCAGCTCCTTCAAATCACCGGTCAACCGCTCAATGACGTGCATATACGTCCTTATCCGGTTGACCTGACCCATCAGGGGCATCAGTACCTGCGCACCTAACACGCGCATCACCTGCGCCAGCTCGCGCTTGAACAGGTCCTCTATCTGCGCACGCACAATCGACTCCCAGCGTTTAAAGTCCACACGCACCCGAACCGCCAGCATCGCCAGCGTCAAATCCAGTCCGTTCATCACCAGACGAATCAACTCCAGCAGGGAATGGACAACAGACAACATCTCGCGAGCCCCCTCCACACTGAGAGAAGCCACAGCCCTGCCCGCCCGATAAGCCCTGTCTAACCGCTGCCCGATGCTGCTCTCCAGATCGCGAACGGCAAGCTCCAGCTGCCTCTCCCTGGCATCAGAAGGTAAACCGGAATCGCTGAACTCCTTCTCCAGCTCCGTCCATGCACGATACATGGACAGATAACCGGAGGACATGAACTCAAACACCATGCCCTTCAACGTCTCGGAACCGATATCGTCAAAGGCGCGACGTGACCTGCCCACAAAATCCGATACCGCCAGCCTCACCATCTCGGCGGTCTGCTTGCCGGGCGGCACATAGTCCAGACCGGTCAGATTCCCATACTGCCTCACAAACGAACGGAGCACCGCAGAGGAGAACTCACGCCGCACAAACTCCCTGTACCGCTGATACTGCTCATCACTCAAGGTGTCCGCATCCACCAGAGACTCGAACAGGTCGTCCCAAACATCATCGCCCAGCGGTTCGTGGAAATCCGGTCTGGCATAAGGTACCAGCTCCAGTAACCCGTCTACCATGCGAGAGAACTCGTCCGGCTCCCCACCTGCCGATACCGAACCGTCCACCACAGCCTGCACGGTCTCGCTGAGCGGTCTGGGCGACTCAGACTCCACCTCGCCAACACGAGGCTCCACTATCCAGCGCTCCAGGTCCAAACCTAACGCCTCCAGTCACGCCGGAACGAACCGCCGGTGAAGGAACGCAAAATGCGCCGCTCTTCCGGCTCATACACCGCCATTCTGGGACCGATAGAACGACCGGGCACGTCCAGTACCACCGGCGCCTCTAACACCTGAGAAGGCCTGCTCCAGAACGGCGCGACGTCCCTTAACTGCCATAACGCCAGCGCCAGCGCGGAGACCGCATGGTCCTTCGCCACCTTGAACTTCATCCCATACGCATCGGTGGATACCACACGGATACCGAGCATCTGACGCTTCAAATCCTCATCCCATGAAGGTATCACTAACCGACCCTTCTCCACCAGGAACGACATCCACTGATAAGCCGCATCCTTCAACCGGATGCGTTTGGCATGCATATCATGCTCCGTGGAGAAGTCCACCAGTTCACTGAACGAATAACCTATAATCCTATTGGCGAGCTCCATGCTTCTGGTCGCCGCCTCGGTGCGCAATACCTCCAGCTGCATCTCACCGAAGCCGCGGTCCACCACCACATAATCCGCACCCACAATCTCCTGGATCTCCAGCACGCGCCTTACACCGCGCATCAACAGCATATCATCCGTCGGTAACTCCTCACGATATATCACCTGATAATACTCGCCCTGCGGGTCATAACGAACGACCACCAGGTTCACTCCAGCCTCATACTTGTCCCAGTCCACACCGATAGCACGGGGACCGTTGGAGACCTGATGCAAACTGTACTGATAATCCCTGCCAGCCGACTCCACCTGAGAACGACGCATCAGCGACTGAGCTGCCTGGTCAGGGAAGTCCGCAAGATACTCCGTCGTCCATAACAACTCGCTCGGACAGGCTGCACGATACCGGTCCACCTTACCGGCAAAGTCGGGGTTCGCCGTGATGGGCACATGGATGCGATACCATACCTCCGCCATCTGAGGGCGCGTGAATATATCGTAGAACACACCACCGTGCATATCCGGGTTCGGCGTGGAGGAGACAACCGTCAACGCCTCCGGTCTGTACAAACCGCCCTGAATGATAGGCTCAATCGCCACCCAGTCCTCATCGTTTAGATAAGCCGCCTCATCTATCAGGATAATATCGCCGCCCTGACCGCGCACCGAACTCGCCTTGCGTTTGGACGTGGAACCGGCGGTGAAACCATAAATGGCGGAACCGTTGCTGAACTCACGCCCGATATACGGGTTACCGGAATAGGAACGCACAAGCGTGCTGCCAATCGCCGGATTGGACTGCAAGAACAGGTCTATGTTCTTGAAGATAACGTCCGCCTTGGCTTTGTCCGGCGTGATAATCAACACCTTGCGTTTGCTCCTGGTAACAACCGCCCACAGACAGAGCACCGTCAACGCATAGGTCTTGCCCGTCTGACGCGATACACGCACAGCGATCCGCTTGTGCTGAGTCACCGCAGACAGTATCTGACGCTGCACGTAGTTCGCCTTGAATGGAGATTCCGTGAGAGGCTCAATCAACAGAGATTCCGCAAACACCAGAGGGTCGTGGATGACCTTCTGCAAAACATCGGAGGATAACAAACCACATCACCTGCCATATCTGGAAGCCATCACCGCCGCCTCACTGCCGATAACGCTCCGATAGCCCTGAATGGCACTCATGCCGTGCTGCATCGCCTGATAAGAACGCTCCGTGTGCTCATAAGAATGCATCATCGGGATCACAGAAGCCCTGTACTCCGCAGTCATCCGACGCCAGTGACTGAGCGTGTTGGATACCCCACCATGCACCGCCCAGTTGAATAGACCGGTGGCAAATAGACCCATCGGCGAGGTACCAAACACGTGACGCGGTAACAGCGCCAGACTCACTATCTTGCCAACACCCAGCTGCATCGCGCGACGATAGGCACGCTCCGGATCCCTGCCCTCCATCGCTGCACGCTGACTGGCAAGCTGAGCCTGGGCGTCCAGAGCCATGTAGGTCTGGACGCCCATCTGCAAATACGCTAGCCACGGATTGTTGCCCAGCAATGCACATCACCCCGCTACTTGCCTGGTTTGCCAGAAGGCGGAGGCTTCGGTAAACCGCGCTTCGCCGGCTCCAGCGGCTCGCCCTTTGGTCCCACAGGAGGCACAGGAGGCTGCACCTTCTTTGGCCCGATGATGCGGAACGGAATGTTCGGCACGCCTGGAATAGAGAACTTCTTCAATCTGAACACCTCCAATTAATTGATAACTATCGGTATCTGGATCTGCTGCTCCTGACCCTCCATCAACGTAACGTTGACGTTTATAGGTAGAGTAATACCTGTGCCCAGAATCACACCGGGCGGTAACTGCAAATTCACCTGCTTCACATCAACCGGCTGCACCACCTGGATGGTCACCTCGTTGCTGACCGCCGTGTAGGTCTGACCGGCATACTCGTAAGTGGCAGTAGCCTGTAACTTGACAGGCTGCCTCGGCGTCAACACGTTGCGAATGCGGGCGATGACCGCACCGCTCGAACCAGGACGCAAAGGCGAAGGCACCGATACCTCAATAGATACCGACAACGGATTCTGCTGCGCGTTGCTCGCCTTCTGCGCACCACCGGTCATCGCAACGGCAAACAACAACACGCAGGCAATGCCAATAGCGTTGAACCTCATTCTTGACCTCCATCTAAAGGATTTGGTTCGGAAGATTCCGGTAACGCTACCTCCCCTATAACCACAGAACCCTTCGCACGCTCCGACATCTGCTGAAGCATGCGCACAAAATCACGCTCCATCCTGCCCTCACGCTCCATGCGCTCTAACCGCGCACGCCGCGAAGTCATCAACTCGTCCATTAAAGCGCGCTGCTCCTTCATCAACGACCGTAACTCCGCCATCAACGGATTGGAAACCTTCCTGATCACCTGCTTCCCACCAGAAACAACGGTCTCCTCAACCACCAGACCCTGAACGGATAATAACTGCTCAATCCGCCAGATCAACACGTCCGTACGAGTCAACTGAGCCGCTACCTGAATGTCCGTGTAAGTGATGTTGTCCAGACCGATATCCTTCAAATAATGAGCCAGACGCTCCGTGATCTCACGCACCTCTAACAGACAACGAGTGCCGAGAATGTCCAGACGATGCGAGACAGGACAACGCGATGCAATAGGACAGGCACTGCCACTGCACTCCATCGGAAGCGATTCATAAATGGTGGACACTAACTCGCGAGCCTGACGCGCACGCTCATCCACCGCAAACAGGGGATTCCTGTTCTTTAACTCGTCCAGTAAAACACTGTACTCTAAATCCCACATGCTACCGCTCCTTGATGGATGATAAAGGACCTACCAGATCCTTTACCGCATAGGAGACACGACGCACACGCACAACCTCAATCGGATCCTGAGGAAGTAAATAACCACCACGCTTGCGCAATAAAGATAACACCGCCCTCCTGCTGGAACAGGAAGGAACACCGTCCATCAAATGCCGATTCTCCAGATCCACTAAACGCAACCGCTCTACACTGATAACCTCACCAACATACGTCTCTTCACCGGCAGAACGCTCGCCCGGATCGCTGAACTGTAATAAACCACCGTTCGGACCGATGATGTACACACTCAATAACTCACCTACATCCATCCAATCCGGCCTGGAACCATCTGCATAATACAGGTTGAACCAGCCGTTCTTTGCGGCAAACATGCCATAATGACCACGTAACTCCACAAAGGGACGACTGACTTCACGAGAACTGTCCCGCATAGGATACCTCCACATACTGACAGTAATTCGCATAAAACTGAATCCGCGCCGGCATAGTAGTCGGCTTACCTGATCCCTCAGCGCCACCAATCCCCTTTATCTGTGGTATCAACATTAATCAATCCCCCAAAGAACACGCTCTCCCTGTTGACGAACCGATTCTCTCCGATATCATCATACCACTCATCCTGCTGTAAATGTTATTGCCTTTGGGGAAATTACAGTATCTTTGCTGGTCATCACGCTCAAAGGTATGCAAACCTGCCCCGCTCCCCGTTACTGCGAGGCGGTTTGTTGACCTTCTCAAGCGTTTGCCTTTACCACAGCGTTGAATAATCACCAGGTCCAGCACAGAGGCTGCGCTGCTTCTGGCCAGCGCCCATTTCCTTCCCAGCTTCTGCGGATACATTCGGTATCCGCACAACATCAGGGGCCAGAGATGCACCGGATGCTTTTGATACAGGCGTGAATGTTCCGCCTCCTCACGACTGCTATACCTGTCTACAAAGTACACACGATACCATTCTCTCAATCTGCCCTTACGGTTCCTTTTGACCGTACTGGCATGGATACCGAGTTGTTTGCCTATCTCATACTTTATCTCAGGCTCGCGATGCGTGCCCGGTATACTTGCCATCACGCTCTTGAGCGACTTCACATCCTTCAACTCGTTCCCGCTCACCATATACAGTCGCTCGCAGGCGATATGCATGATACGGGCGATATATGCCCAGCTATGCACCACGTATCCGCTTCGTACCTCAGACAACCATCCGAGTTTGACCAGTCTGCGCAGTCTCATCCTGGCGTTGGACTGCGACCATCCGGGATGTTGAGTCAGGTAGGAGACGGCTTCATCATGCGGTATCACACCATGCTGGTAACGGATACGTTTGAGGTGATTCAACCAGATAAAAGCCAGCGCGTCTGCCATGCGGTTCGCCGACCGCAGTTGACGCAACACGCCCCATTCCAGCTCTACCAGTACCGATATTCCCAGCACGTCCTCCACTTCATCACGCGCTCTGAGGTTCCTCTGTCCCCATTTGGGAACCTCAACCCTGCACACCTTGACCACAAAGGCTCTGAAATCGCGCTGATAATAGCTCTTACCGCCCTTCGCCCACGATGGTGGTTGTTCCGTATATATCTCACTCGCTTCCAGCCTGTCCTGAAGGAGCATCGTGTATTTGGCTCCGAGCTTCTTAGCCCGCTCCATCCCATAAGGCGCCGCCTGAAACAGGATGGTCCACTTCCAGAGCGAGACCATCTCTGTCCTTTGGACAGATTTACCTTCCCGCTCCTGCAACCTGTTGTAGGCATCGGCGGATGTGGCATCCAGCGGTAACGAGCACTGCTTCTCACGTGCCTTCTGGAACCATTGCACGTTGACCGGACTGGTCATGCGGAATCGGGAATCTGGATAAGATTGGTTCAACTCCTGTTCGCTCACCGGCTCCGGCGCATCCGGTCTCCAGATATCCATATCCGCACGATAGATACCTCTCTGGTCCAGCACGTTCGCAAAGTGCTTCGCCATCTCAGAACGAGAGTATGGATAGATATACGGCAGGGCGAACGGATGCATGTAACCTAACGCCAGCTGCCCGTTACGGGGATTGATAGTGCCCGCCAACCGCACCTTCATGCGGGGATGAATCTGCTGCTGCATATCCGCTTCCAGCCTGCCCCGCCACCGGTGCAACCACTCCATCGATTGCTGCTCACGCCAGTGCCCATAGATCACAAAGTGCAGATGCCTGCCCGTATGATACCAGAGACTATCATGGTATATCAGCGAGAGTAACTCCCTGTCGTGACGATACCTCTCATATATCTTGCGCCATGCTCTGCTTAACAAACGCGGGGCGGACTGACGCACTGAGATATCATAACACCACCACCTGGAACCACGCTGAGGCTCCGGGAATACCAGCAAATCCTCCGCATCCACCTCTATCGCATCTACATCCACATAAACAAGCTTCCAGTCCTGCTCCATACACATCCCATCTAACGGAACAGGATCCATCAACACCACATCATCACCCATCCAGTCCGCTAACTCTAACGATACCGCATCCTCCCAGAACAGATAGTCCCACTCATACCGACCATGCGAAGGCCAGTTCCTTACACTGCCATCCCTTGTGTCCCGATACGGTAAATACAGGTCCTTCAAATGGATATCTCGCACAACCGCACCGGAACCGGATAACCGCACCAGCCTGGTCACATCCGCATAACACCAGAACAACTCCCCGCCATCACGATACCCGCCAAACCGGAACATGGCGTTAAGAGCCAGAGCCCTCAACGCCATGTCACCACGTAGAAGCCTCAAACCATCCTCACCCGCATAACGCGGTGAACTGCCCATAAACCAGTTGACAGTATCACTGAACCCCATCACCACTACCAAACCGCTCGTATATGGTCTCTAAACAGATACTCACCACCTCGTCCAGACTGCCAGAAGCGTCTACCCGCACAATGCCAGGTAACCGACCCTGTAACTCACTGTAACGACGACGCGCCTCGCTCAATAACCCGATATCATCCATCGGCTCCCTTAAACCGCGCTCCCTTATCCGGGATAACGCTAACTCCACATCACAGTCCAACCATAACACCAGGTCGGGATATAAATCGCCACTAAACCACCGCACCAGCCGATAGAAACCATCGTCCCCTAAGAGACCATCTAACACAGGCACCGGATTGTAAACTAACGTGCTGTGTAAGTAACGGTCACATAACACCCAGTGCCCATCATCTAACGCCTGACGAATGCGCCTGGCATGAGATACACGGTCCAACATGAACAACAGTAACCGGGCACGATGGTCGTCCTCATGCAATAACATGCGACGAATGACCTCATCGCTGGGCTCACGAGTGTAGAAGGGACGGCGGGGAAGAACCACCGACAGCGCGTCCTGTAACCGTAACGCCACAGACGTCTTCCCGCAACCGTCAATACCCTCCAGCACGATGAACCTAGCGTCTGCTCCGACGACGCTTCGGCTGCTCATCAGAAACCTCCTCAACCACCTGAGAGGACTCGCCCCACTTACTATCCTGAGAGGACTCGCCTGAACTATCAGGAACGTACTCCGCCAACGATACCTGCCAGCCGTCTACACGACGCGATACCTGCAAACCACGCAGGATACCGCTGCCTGTGTGAACGCTGACTTCATAACCGTCTGGTAAACAGATGATGGCGGCTGGAATGCCTCCAGTTTCCCCTACCAATCCAGATAGATAGGAGAATTCGGTGGATTTAGTATCACCTGTCTTTGCCCAAATCAGCTGAGAACCTACAGGGAGCACCTCAGTAACTAAACGGGCAACGGACGAGGAATCGTAACCGCAAGTTTGAGGCTCCAGACCGTCCGAGATCCATACCACCTGAGCAGGACGCAACATGCGCAGGGACGCAAGGAACATGGCGAACCCTTCAGAACTACCGGGCAACCTGCGCTTCTCCGCCAGCACCCACTCCTTAAAGACCTCGGTGTCCAGATTGAAGAGTGAAGTGATTTGTTGCATAGTCATACACCTCCATAAGAACTTATTGGCACCTCCCCTTACAGGAAACGCGGTCTGGTTTGATTTGCAGTGTCGGCCCTCAGAGGGATCGTTTGGACGGGGGATATGCCGCCAGGGAAACGCGGTAGTGATTATCACTACTGATTGATTCTCTGGTGGTAATCAACAAGGAGGTGCCAGAGGATGAGTCGATTGGATTTGATCCGTCACTTGTCCGTCCTCGGTCACCACTGCAGACCGGACTCGATGTCCGAGTTAGGTCTGCTGGTGGCTCAGGTCCCGTTCATGGACGATCGGGACCTGAGGATAGTGCTGGAATACTATGTTCCAGCACTTTTGTGGCTGAGGACGGACAAGGATCCGGAGGTACTGGTTTCACTCCAGTACCTCCGGAACTTCGCGCGTTCGCTACCGAGGTAGTTACCTGTCTCGGTAGCTCTGCGTCACGATGTGAGTGCCGTGTCGTGGCGCAGTAATGGAACGGCGTTTCATACACTTCTCAAATTCTCCTGCACCCCGACAGAAGCTCCCGTTTGGTTGAGCACGCTGTCGGGGTGCAGGGTTCCTGGAGGTGCAAAATGTTGTTCTGGTTGTGCGACGTCCTCAATAAGATCTCTTGGGATCCAGATGTGGATCCCGCGCTCCGTGAAGTTTGCGGTCGCCTGGCGACCGATGTTGATCTCTCCTTCTTAAACCGCGACGAGTGCGCGCTGTGGCGCGCAGTCGAGCGGTTGAAGGAGGCGGCTGCGGAGGCTCACAGGGCCTCCGTGGCCCAGTACTCCCTTAAGGAGGACGGCCGCCTGCATGAGGTCGTGTCGGCTGTCCTCCTTCAGCTTGCGCTGACCTTGCGGTACCAGGTTCTGGAACATGCAACCTGGTCCGCGTTGGACGAACCGCCGGCGGATTACCTCGCTGCGCGTTCGGCGCGATTACCGTACCATCGGTACGTCGCCCGCCGTTAGATACAACAGATACAACAACAAGCTGAAACAGGCTGGCTCTTTGTAGCCAGCCCGTCTGCGTGGCCTGGCCGACCACGCACTGATGAAGCAGGCCATTCAATTCTCCTGCACCTCAACAGAAGCTCCCTGTTCAGGTTGAGCACGCTGTTGGGGTGTGGGACTCCTGGAGGTAACAAAATGAAGATCGTCCTCGAGTTCCTGTACGCTATGTGCGCCTTCGTGGTGCACACTCCTTCCCGTCCCGTGCGTATTTCCGTCAAGCGCGAGCAGAACCAGAAGCCGCTGTCTGCCGCGCTCCTCGCTTTGCCCGACCTCGCCCAGGTGCTCGTCCAGGCAGGCGTGAAGGAGATCGCCTTCAAGCCTGGGAACGACGGCCGACTCAGCCACGCTGAGTGGCTCTTCCACGGTCGTCTGGCTAATGAGGACCTCCTTCAGGCCCGTCAGAGGGCCTTGGAGATCCTCTCCCAGGCTGGCGTCAAAGTCGCCGAGCCAGCCGTGAAAGAGGTTGAGCTCGGTGACTCGAGCCTGGCGGACATTATCCGCCAGGCCGGTCAGGGCGGCGATAAGTCTCGCCGCTCGGGTGGTGCTTTTGCATAACAATATCACAAGCTGAAACGGGCTGGCTGTTTAGCCAGCCCGTCTGCGTGGCCTGGCCGACCACGCACTGAAGAAGCAGGCTGAAAGAAGGAGGGATCGACATGCTAAGATTTGCCCTTTGGCTCCGCGATGCGGAGCCGTTCGTTTATGTGCCCGGTTTGCCTGGCAAGCCGGGCACTCGTGTTCAGGTATCCGGAGAGGTGGCAGAGTCCGCCCTCCGTGTTTATGAGGCTGTGTCGGGGCGACGTCGCCCGCGCTTGCCCCGGCACTATGGGATTGCCAGCGGTGACGCATTCCGTCGCCGCTGGGAGCGCCTCCATGAGGCGATTCGCCAGTTCGAGGCTGAGCCCAGCCTCGAGCTGGCTGAGGAATTGCTGGACGCCTGGTATCAGGCGTCCGTTTATGTCTTTGGGAAGGAGGACACCGTGCGGTTCTATGAATCGCACATCAAACCTGTGTTGTCCTCCTTCCGTTCTGCCGGAGCCTACCGTGCCGGCGCCGAGGTCAAATCGTACCGTCGGCGCGTGGCAGCCTGGCTCCGTCATGCCCGGGCGGTCTTGCGTGAGATGACCGCCCTTGATATCGCCAGAGCCTTACGGGCTTCTGGCGAGGAGTATGTGTCGGTGTTCGGCAAGCCGGTCGTTCCCTCCCGACCGGCTTGTGACGATCAGCCTGCGGAGTCCCATCAGGGGCTCCCGGTGCGTGGTCTGGCCTGGCGGAAGCGCCTCGAGCAGAAGTTACTGGAGATGCTCGAGGCGGAGAAGCGGCGGGAGGAGAAGCGCCGCTCCAGGATAGAGCGTCGTCGTTCACGGCGCCAGGAGGTTGAGGAGCAACCGCAGTCTGTTCCCGCTCCTGTTCCCGCTCCTGTTCCCGCTCCTGTTCCTGAGCCTGAGTCTGCTCCTGTTCCTGAGCCTGTTCAGGCTCATCGGTCTGTTCAGGCTCAGGATCATCAGCCGGCTGTTCATCAGCCGGTTGTTCAGCCCGCCGGGGATGTTTTGATTGCATCCCCTGTCGTTGTGGAGCCTGCCGGCGCTAAGGGCTCCGGGCTGGATTATCCTGGAGTTGAGCGCCGTCTTGCGGGCTTCCGACCGCGGAGGTGATAGAGATGATGCGCGAGTTTGATTCTATGCGAGGAGGTGCCGCTATGATTACCGTGCGCGGTTCCTCTCTGATTCTCCCCGAGGCTGTTGCCCGCAAGCTCGTCAAGGAGCTTCCACGAGTGGGCATCGCCTTGTGGGAGTTCACTCATGATGGTAAGCGCGTGTCGTTGCCGGTATCCCGTCGTGCGGTGCGCGTCTATCCTCTCACCGACGGCACCGTCATGGTGAAACCGCAGGGCTTGTTCGAGCTCGCCTGGCGTGCTCAACTCGGTGCCGGTAAGACTCGCGCCGATGTGGAGTTGGCGTTGCGATCCACCGCGACCGCCAAGACCATGCGCCAGTTCGAGATAGACGGCGTGTATGGTCCTGGTGGTTCGTTACCGTTGGCGTTCTGGCGCGGCGACGATGAGCACTATCCCGAGTTTGTGAAGGGCGGTCCTGCTCATCGTTATATCCGTGCCATGAGCGCGGCGTTCGGTGTGAAGCCGCTCGTGTCCGAGGTGGGTATCACCGTTGACATGGCGGCTCGTATCGCCGGGAACATCGGCATCGATGTAGACGATCCGGTGCGTGCTGCGATGCTGGTAGCGGCTTCTGCCCGTGTCGGTAAGTTGCTGCTCATTCTGCGTCGCATGCCGTTGACCGATCCCATGACCGGTTTCATCATCGCGCTGCCGGTGCTGATTGACGTCAGCACCGTCGGTTGTCATGGCGATATGGTCTGGTTGCCTCCGGATATCGCCTTGCAGTTGTATGGCGATGAGGACGGTGACCGTTATTATGTGGATATCGCCATGGCGAGGGATCTGGTGACCGAGCTGGATCCGAAGCTGGCTCAGTTGCTGGCGCCTCGTCCGCTCGAGGCGTTCTGGACCGGTAACGTGATGGCTCCCGCCTGGTTGAGCGACGTTGCCGGTCAGGTCAAGATGAGCGGACTGCACGGTGCCGCTGCGCTTGCCGGTGTTCTGGCCACTCAGGGTGTCGGTCCTCTGTTCGCGCTGGTGTATCGTATCGCCAGTGCGTTGGACCGTGCCGGTTACCAGAAGGAAGCCGGTCTGGTCAGTTCCTATCTGATGCGGGTGCTGGAGCCGTTGTTTGACGCCCGCAAGCGTCTGGTCTCCGGTGCCAGCAATCAGGTGGACGAGTTGACCGGTGAGCCTGTGCCTGCGTTCAGTTTGCCGTATACTCGTGCCATTCTGCGTGCCATCCGCATGTCTCGTCTGTCCCAGGTGCGTGACGAGCTGGGATGGTTGGCGGAGCAGTTGTTACAGGACGCCGACGAGGATGCCCGCAAGACCGGTGAGCTTGTTGCCGGTGCGGTTGCGGTGCTGGATAGTGTCGGCGAGGATCTGGATCTGGAGATCGCGTCTGCCGAGAGCATTTCCGTGACCGATCTGCATCTTGCCGCTTCTACCAGTGCTCGTGCTCCGATGCACGGTTCTCTCCATCGTGTGGTGGAGCGTCCCGCGCTGGTTGGCAAGCGCAGCGAATTGGGTCTCGGCGCCGAGATGGAGTTGTTGTCCTTGCCGAAGTGGTGCACGCTGGACGACCGTGACCTGATGCATTATGTTGGTGGCATGGCGTATACCGGCGTGCAGTTACAGCTCGTGCGTGACGAGCACGGCGGTCTGCACCGTCGTGTGGTGCGTGCTCTGCACCGTATGGCGGAGCATCTGCCCGTGCTCACTCTGCTTCGGCTGGAGCAGCAGGCTCCCAAGAACGCGCGTGACGCCGAGTCGTTTGAGAACCGCGAGTTCCTGCCTGTTCTGTTCCCTGAGGACTGGAGCGAGCATGTGTTCGCCTGGTCCAATCGCGGTATAGTGGTGTCCGAGGGCGTTCTGGTTGACCGGTTTGGCAACCAGATTGAGCCTGTGATGCTGGAGTCTGGCGAGAAGGTGATGGTATTTGACGAGGTGCCTGTCAAGGACGACGGGCAGGTTGTTACCGTTGACCTCTCTCGCAAGGTGGCTCCCGATGCTGTTCTGGATAGCGTCCAGTTGTTCCGCATCGGTCTTGGTTGCCGTGAGGTGGACGGTCAGAAGTTGTATCGCTGGCACCTTCTGATGCTGGTTGCCGACAAGCAGGCTGGCGAGACCATGAGCGGTATCTCGTTTGTCGCTCATGAGTATCGTCTGGTCAGTCTGTATGCGACCGCATGGTTCCTCGCCGAGCCGGAGGAATTTGTGAGCGGTTGCATCATCATTCAGGACCGCAGCATGGAGTGGTTGCCCGGTCGGTTCGATGCTGTGGTTCTGGGTGTTGGCGACCGTATAGAGATCGGTGCTCGTTATCTGAGCCCGCAGGTGTTGTTGTTGTCCGGCTTGCTGAACGGTCTGTTGTTCGGCTTGCTGGGCGTGCATTGCAAGGTATCGTCTGCGATGGCTCAGTTGCTGGCGGGTGGAAAGTCCCATCCGATTGGCGTGGACGATGCGTCTCGTCTGGTTCGTGCCGTGCGTGCTGTGGTGCGTCGGTTCGAGAGCCAGGCGTTGCGTCTGCGTCATGAGTTATCTGTGGCTACTGCCCGTCACATCACGGTGTATGGCGATCTGTTACGTGCGGGTCTGGTGTATGCCGATATCGCACCGGATCCGGACGTGGCTCTGTATCGGTTCGACCGTCTGGTGAGCGAGGTAGTGCGTCGTCTGTATGGTGAGACGGTGCGCTGGTATCCTCGCAAGGGCGGTCAGAACCGTCTGATTGCTCTGGATATCGCCAATGCCGAGCACTGGCGCGACCTGCTCGCGTTTGGTGGTCAGGAGTGGTATCGCTTCGTGCGTGAGACTCCTGGCTTGATGAGTGTAGAGGCGTCCGTGCGCGGTGTGCATGGCGTGGTGCATCCGATGGTTATTGCGCTGGTGGATGCGCCTGGTCTCATCCAGCCCGCCGACGGTAGCAGTGAGACCGCTTATCTTGCTGCCGGTGCGCTGGACTATGTGGAGCAGGAGCGTTCCCAGCTGGTGCATCTACCGGAGGGTGCGTATCTTGGCGATTTGATTCGCGAGCGTCTGCGCGATCTCAAGGCTCATGGTTTTGAGTATCTGCGCGGTGTGAGCGGACTCGTCAAGATAGACGATGTGCTGGCGTCGGACGTGGTGGACTTTGACGAGCTCGGTGTAGAGTATCGGATTTATGAGGCGTCCATCACGAGCGATGCGGTGGAGACCAGCGTTCAGTTCTGGGCTGTGTCTCGTTCCCGTCCGGTAGGTGCCAAGGTAGTTGTGCTGGACGGTATGATCAAGTCATTTGCCACCGTCGTTGGTGACGAGATAGTGACCGGCGACGGGTTGCGTGTGGATGCCGTGTTCAGTGGTATCTCCGCGCGTAAGAAGCAGGCGTGGGGTATCCTGATTAACGGTGCGGCACGCATGCAGGGCAAAGCGCACTTGATTGACGACATCTGGGCGGAGTATCGTCGCGTGATAGAGTCTCATCGTGCCGACTATGAGGTATTGACAGCCGGTGCGATAGAGACCGAGGCGATGCGTGCTGCGCTCCAGAAGGCTCAGGAGCTCGGTGTTGTCATCCGGTCCGTTCCGTTGTATCGCGTAGTGAACGGTCGTCGTGTGCATCTCGGCGATGCGTTTGTGGGTATCGTGAACATGGTGTTCATTGACGATACCACCGTGCGCGATGATGATCCGGACGAGGCCGGATTCAACGGCACCGTGTTATATTCCGGTCTGCAGTTCGGTGTGCCGTATAGTCGTCGTCACATCAAGATTGCGCGTGCTCTGGAGTTGAGTCAGGCGCTCTGGTTCGTGCTGGGCTTCAGCTTCCAGGAGTATCCGCGCTTTGATGTGGACGCTCTGTTCGGTGGCGATGATCCCGAGCCCGGTCCTGACGGTCCGGAATGGGATATCGATGTGCCCGAGCTGGAGGTTCCGGAAGGTACGGAGCTGGTTGATCTGTCCCAACTCGGCGGTCTATTAGCCGATGAGCAGTCTATGGAGACTGATGAGTCTATGGAGACTGATGAGTCTGTTGAGACCGTCGAGTTGGGCGACCTGTTGCAGGATCAACAGGAGGAACAGGATCAACAGGAGCAAGATCAACAGGAGTCTGCTATGGTTCAATTGACCGAGGTTCATGGTGATCTCTGGGATTGGGCAGAGCGTACCGGATTGCCTGCGGTGGTGCCTGTCAACTGTGTTGGTGTGATGGGTGCCGGTGTAGCGAAGCAGGCTGCGGAGCGTTATCCGGGTCTACTGGATGCGTATCGTGCGCATCTGTCCGAGCTGGAGCGTGGCATGAGCGTGTATCTGGAGCAGTTCCATCTGGTATTATTCCCGACCAAGCGTCACTGGCGTGAGGCATCGGATCTGGAGTTGATTCGTTCTGCTGCCCGCACGATGCCCGTTCCCGCTGCGGTGATGCCTCGTGTCGGTTGCGGTTTGGGCAGACTGGACTGGTCTGTTGTGAAGTCTGTTCTGGAGCGGAGTCTGCCTGCCGGTACCTGGTACGTGGTGTCTCCTGTTCCCGGTGCCATGTGTCTGGTAGTCGGCACTCGTGAGCCCGATGCTGAGCAGGTAGACGCCTGCAAGTTCGTTGTGGAGGCTGCTGTGGAACATGGCGTTACCGTATTGAGCGGTGGCGCCGACGGTATAGACAGCATAGCGGTCTCCCATGCTGTTGGTCTTGGTGGCAGTGCTTTGAGCATTGTGGTGGATCAGGATGTGTCTGTCGGTTCCGTTGAGTTGATGGGTGATGTGACTGCAGAGGATGTGGAGTTAGTGAAGCGGTTACATCCCAATCCTGATGCGTTGACCGACAGGGTGTTGATGTTACATGTGCGGAACCTGCGGATGGTGGAGCGTTTGATGCAGGTTCGTCAGGCTCGTCTGGACGCCGGTGAGGATGTGTATACGTGTATTGTGTTTGCTATACCTCGCTGGCGTGGTGACGAGTTTGTTGGTGGCACTGCGATGACCATCCGGATATGTGAGCACTTCCAGGTTCCCTGCAAGGTATATAAGCCCGGCGAGGGCTGGTATTGGCATGTGTCTCGTTGATGTGTATGTTGATGCGCCTTCGGCGCTGCGCCTTCGGCGTCTGGCGGTATGGCGTAGGTTATGTATTGCAAACTTCAAGGAGGCGATAGCTATGCGCGTCACTTTAGCAATTTCCCGTGAGCTGTTCATGCTCGGACTGCCCGGCCGCCAGGTGGCGGTGCCAATCTCTGGCGACCGTGACAGCCAGCTCGCCAATGCCATTCTTGCACTGCCTCGGCTAATGCAGCAGCTGGTTGCCGCTGGGATGACCGAGTTGGCGTTGGTTGGCCCGGCTCAGCCTGGCCAGGTGCCAGCGTCCGTGTGGGCCATCGAGGTGCCCAAAGGAGACGCCGAGCTGGAGCAGGCCCGCCAGCAAGCCATAAGCATTCTCCAGCAGGCCAATGTCAGCCTCGTCGGCGCCATGCAGGTGCTGAGCATTGACCAGCTCGCCGACTTTCTGAAGCCCCAGCAGGATGCTCAGCCTCAGGCTAGCCGACGCCGAGGCGCGTTCGCGTAGAGGGCGGCGCGGGGGAGGGATCCCCCGTGCCCCCTCCCCTTTTGGAAGCACCGCTACAGAGCCTTCCGTTTTGCCAGTAGGTTCCGTATCCCAAACTCAAAGGAGGCGATAACGATGAACGTCTGGCGAATCGTGCTTGCGCTAGTGCTTATTGCCGCACTCGCACTCGGGATTGCCGGTGACTTGAAGCGAATGAAACAACAGCAGGCTCAGGTCGCACTGACGCCAAAGACAGAAGCACAAGCGGCAGTCTATGATATCGAAGTGAACGCCAATGACGCATACCACAATGTGCTGGAAGCCCAGGCTATGCTCATAGACATCGCAGTAGCCTCAAAGGACCCAAAGATATCTTCCATTGCCCAGAAGGCCCATCACATACTGGGCAAGGTAGACGTAGACCTGCAAGAGATAATCCGTTCAAAGAATAGATTGAAAGAAGCTATTGATCACCTCAAATAGCCAGGGGAGGGGCCATAAGCCCCCTCCCCTTTGCTTACACCGCCACAAAGCCTTCCGTTTTGATATCACCACTGCAGATGATGGGATAGAACGGCAACCAAGGGACAGAACGGCAATGAAATGGGAGAGAACGGCAGTGAAATGGGAGAGAATGGCAGTGAAATGGGATGGAAGGGCAATGAAATAGGATGGAATGGCAGTGAAATGGGAGAGAATGGCGCCCAGGAGACAACCTGTTATATCTATTTGCTTAACTGACACAAATACAGCCTAGTAGTGCCCCAACCACGAACGTAGGTTAGGTATCCCAAACTCAAGGAGGCGATAGAGATGGTAACCTTGCTTGACCTGGAGTGTCAACGAACACAGTCGGCTGTCCTGCTGGTCAAGATGCTGGGATTAAGCATAGACCAGTGGATAGTGCAGAGGCTAATCTCAAGCGCTGGTGACGCAGACGAATTCCTGTCTGTACTCCAGGCTCTCCCGCACCATACTCAGAGAATGTCTGTGTTCCAGTACACTAGAGGGGTTTACCGAGCATCGGCATGGGACCGATTCGGCAAACGTTCAGAGATGAGCGCGTTGATAAGCTACTTCCAGAGTAGCATCAACGCCGAATTGAAGATCTACATAGAGTTCTACCGCTGTACGCCATTCAATGGCAAAGCCGTCTACGCCACAATTAGCGCAGTGAGTGGCGAGCCGGCTGAACTGAACGTGATGAGACCTATGACCGATGAAGACTTCATTCTACTCAGCAAGTACTGCGATCGGCTCGGCATAACATTGCCTGGTGACGCAGTAATGGATGACGATGAAGTCATTCAGGCGGACATCGACGAGTTCATCAAGTGCATAGGAGGATAGGATGAAGATCATCACCATATTCACCCGGAGAGGCGCAATTGCGTTCGACCCAGGCAGGTACGAACGACCATATTGCTCCGACCAGAGATACAAGATTCTCCGCAACATGGGCAAGCACTATGTTGTGGAGACCAGACCATGGTGGAAGCGGATACTGAGGATCCCGGCTCGTATCGTCGCCGAGATATCCTTCAACGACAACTCGGCGTTCATAACTATACGAGGTCTAAACGACAAGTGGGAGATATGTGTTGAATGAACAGGGCGGGCCTTGTGCCCGCCCTTGCCTTTTGAGGCACGACTCTCCTGTACTTCTGCCGGTTACTTGCCAGGTAGGTTATGTATCCCAAACTTCAAGGAGGCGATAGAGATGAGACAAGATTTCACGGACCGTTTGGCGACGGCGCTTGGTTTGAACACAGTGCCGGTCTGGACTCTCAGCTTTGACGAGTATGTGAACATGCTCCGGCTCATGACGGGCGGGGCCGTAGAGCTACGGTACGAGCAAATCGGCGAGAGTCTGTTTGCCGTATACTACATCATCATAGAATTCCCCCAATACAGGCTGTCCGTGGTATACCGAGAGCCCGTATTTGCAACTGGCGACAACTGTGACTACGTTGAATACTGGAAACTGGAGCAGATAGAGGGCTTAGATGGGGTCCGTCTGCAGTGTGAAACGCTGTGGAGGAACGGTGTGAAGGTGCTCGAGAAGTCCTGTCCGATAGACGCAGAATTCTGCCTGAATTAGCGGATAAGGGCTCCTTTGTGAGCCCTTCTGTTTTGCCTGGATATGGCGTTCCGTTTGTTGGCGTCTGCGTTCCGTTTGGCGCCTGCGTTCCGTTTGGCGTTGGTGTTCCCTTCTGTTTACCGCCTCTGGTGTGTGGATATCTGGCGAGTGGATATCTGGCGAGTAGATATTTGGCGTCTGCACGTATCTCGTGGCGTGTACAGGCATCCTGTAGCGTTTAGACGCCTTGTATCACTTCTGCCGTATTGTATCAATTCTGCCGTGTGTGCATATTACGCCTTATCCCCTTGTCGCTACGCAGTATAGGTTATGTATCCCAAACTCAGGAGGCGCAGAGATGATAGTGAACGTTCCTCTGAACCTGATCAATGGTATCTATGCAGTGCCGTATCCCCGCACGGTGCTGCACGAGCTTGCGACAGGCGAGCCGGCACAGATAATGATTGGTAACAGACTGGTGGACATCCCGAAGCCGGACCTGCCTGTCAAGGAGATCATGGTGGACGGTGTTCGCATGAAGGTGCTGCTTGTGGGTCCGCCATGGTCGCTGTTCAATGATTATCTGATAGCCTCTGAGCAGGAGCGCCAGAATGTGGTCAAACAGATAGAGGCATGGCTCATGGCTGCCGCAAGACGCAAGCTGTTACAGGCGTCTGCGATGGCTATGCCCGGTGTCATGAGCTATGCCATCGGGCTGCCCATCGTGCCTCAGGGCGAGGTATGGATCGGGATGCGTGGTCTGAACGTGCATCCCGCTTCCGAGGGCTTCGCCATCAGGTGGCCCATCGCGTCCAGCAATCCCCTAAAATGCACAATAAAGCTGGTACGTGACCGATACGGCATATTCGTCAACGACCACGACCTGGTGGTGGACAGGCAGGGCGATAGCGACGGGGATCTACTGTTCGTGGTCTGGACAGGTGGTAAGCCGGCGGAATATGTGGACATGGAGATATCGCTTGACCGTATTCTGGAGTTATCTGATGTGGAGATACCGGACTCTGTGGAGCAGGTGGACCCGCAGAGTCTGGCAAACGGTCATGCCGCCAAATCGCTGGTCGGCATAGCCACCTGGTGGACCTGGGTGCATGCCCGATACGACTATGACCGGTATGGCGATATCGCCTGGGCTGAGGCGTATGACAGATATACGCCCGCCATAGAGGCGATGATGGATGGCAGGAAGACCGGTGAATCGGTGTCGCTATCGCAGTTCGGCTTCGGCAAGGATTTGCCGAACCTGGTGACGCTCATCAACATGGCGTTGCCAGGTGTGAGGCAGATGGTTGCCACAAGGAGTCGGGCTGTGGATTTCAATCACAACTGGCGTCGGCTGATAAGGGATTACTGGTCCCTGCGCTGGGCGCCGGAAGGAGTAGATCTCTAAGGAGGCAGAGCGAGATGATACAGGATTCTCTCAGTCGGTTCAATCCGCGCCGGGCGTTTGTGCCCGGCGCAGTTGCTTATGAATGCGGTGCTGGCATTCAGGGCAAACGCGCACTGGTGGTAGCCAGCATGCGCATCTTTGGCGATCCTGCCTTCAGGATCATCAAGCCCGCCATACGGTTCGGTGACGGCTTTGAGGTGCTGAGCGGACTCGATCGTCTGAACAGACTGATAAACAACCAGTCTGAAGACGATGCGATGAGCGCCGGCAAGATACTCGGGCTGTTCCCGATATGGGAGCAGTTCAAGCCGCACAACCTGGAGATCCAGCTAAACGAAGTGGACATACTCCCGCGCAACCTGCAGAAGGAGTATATCCCCCGCGTAGCCCAGCAGTTCGGGCTGGTTCTGGAATGGACCAGCAAGTCCCATCCGTTGCGAACGCTGGGGCTGCCGTCTGTGCTGGATATTGCGGGCAGCCTCATGGACTATACGCGTGTCTGCGTGCATCGGGCTTTTAGAGAGCTCAGGTCGGTGCTCAAGAACGGACTGCCTCTCGAGGAGCCCGAGCCCGGCGAGTTCGGTGATATCCTGCGCACCGTCACGATAGGCGTTGTGCCGATGCGTGGGGAACGCACCGATCTCATCTATGCCACTCCCAGAGGAGCACGCAGACTCCGCTTCATCAGGCGCTTTGAAGGCGAGGAGCATCAGGTGCGCTGGTTCGTAAGGGATGCAGAGCGCTATGAGAAGCGTGAGGAGCGCGTCGGCGGTCGTGTGCAGCAGATACGCCAGACAATCACGGGGCACGTCGTGTACAGCCCTGAGACGCTGGTGAAGCTGGTCACCGTGGAGGGCGTCAAGGGCATGTGCACGATGTTGCCCCACGATGTGCAGGTTAACGGCATAGACGTGGACCTGCTGGTAGATGTGCGCTCGGTGATAAGCAAGGGCGCACACTTGCTTCTGGAAGGCGACAGCCCGTTCTGGACATATCGGACCAGGGTGGGCGCAACCGACCACGGCACTCCCATGCACAGGGAGCAGGTGGTCTCCGTGCGTCCGGAGGCGGCACTGTTTGCCGGACTGGCAGATAGCATCGATCCGGTGGAGCATCTCCAGGATGGGCTGGTTCAGGAGCTGGATACGCTCTGGCGCATGGCGCACCAGCTCGGACTGGATATGCCCAGACTGGACAGGAAACTGATGTAGGTTAGGTATTCCAAATCTCAAATAAGGAGGTAGACCATGAACATCAATCAGCTGATGGAACAGGCACTGGAGCGTGCCGGCGGTAACAAGATCCTGGCGGAGGTGCTGGTGAAGCTCGTGAATGGGCTCATCACGCCGATTGAGGATCCGCTGTATGACTGGCAGATCAAGAAGCTGTCCGAGGTCAAGGCATTGATTGAGCAGAAGGACTCGCTGGGATACACCTGGCGCACTCTGCCCGACGTGATTCGCACCAGGCAGTTCGAGGCGCCGTTGAAGCAGTGCGCGCTTGCCTGGGGCACTCGCAAGGTGCCGGGCAACGAGGAGCCCTCGCCGCTCGCCTTGCTGGTATGGGTGACTCGTGGCGAGGACGGCGGAATCCAGCCCGCTATCGGTGCGCAGTTCTATTATATGCAGGCTCGGCAGAACCAGCCTGCACGATGGTTTGTGCCCGACGGATTCGGACTGGACCCCGTGGCTGCGGATGCTATGGTGTATTTCCTGAACTCGCTGAACGGCGCCAGCAAGACGTCCGTCAACCGCGTCGGTGTGAATCTGGACGACGAGCCTCAGGAGGAGAACAATGAGCCATAAGCTGGAGATAGAGAACATCAGCATCCCGCTGGACGAGAAGGAGATCAAGATCGGCAAGATCAGCCTCGAGATCAACATGGATCAGGATGATTTCCAGCGCTGGATGGACGCGGTGATGACCTGCTTTGACCAGCTGAACAAGCAGGAGCAGTAGTGCGAAGGGGGCCCCATGACGGGCCCCTTGTCTTTTGGTGGCAAGCCTCTCGATTCCGGCATCTTGAGGCTGGCGCCACTGAATCCTTCTCTTTATCTCCTTCACCTGCACAGATTGCCATCTTGTTTGCTTCTCTCTCTCTTTTATCCTCTCCTCACTTCTCCAGTCACTCTCTTGTAGTTCTCTCTCCCCCTCCTTTATCTCTCTTTTATCTCTCTTTTATCTCTCTCTCTTATCTCTCTCTTATCTTTCCCCGCTTCTGGCAATACTACAGAGTGTAGCAGAGAGTGGTAAGATAACGATATAAGGATGTATTCCACAAACTCTGGCAAGGAGGTACCGATCATGGAAGTGTATGGAACTACAGTGCACCTGGTCAACAGGACACCGCATGAAGTGGTGGTCGTTCGCGATGACCAGGAAGTGCTACGACTGCCGAAGTGTGACGATCCTGTGAGACTGCATGAGCTGGAGGTGTCGGAAGAAGTGCTGGAATATGAGATTCCCAACTCGACAGGAGAGTCCGTTCCTCTCGCAGTGAAGAAGTTCTCACTTTCCGGCATCCCGAGCCCTTCGTGGATACCGGAGTACGAGTACAAACAGGAGTGTTTCTGCAGTGGCCCTGAGCACGGGCGACCGGGCGAAGGAGGTGTTTGCAAGTGCGGCACCACCTTCTTTGTGCCGATTGTATTTATAGTCTCACTACCGGTACTGAAGGTGATGGCAGCTACCGGTATACACAGGAAGGATCTCGTTGCTCCGGACATGGGTCCTACTGCGATACGCAACGAGAGAGGTCAGGTCGTTGCTGTAAGGAGGCTGATGCGTCTTGCAAGCGAGTAAGGAGGTAGCAACAGTGGCCCCGCTGACGACAGACGGGGAATACGAGATACCTGTAGTTCTGGAAGCGGAGCGGATTCGCAGTGCTAAGATGGAGATAAAGGAGCTTGCCTGCGCCCGTTATGATGAGAGACTTTCAAACATAATGGCGGAGTTACTCTACCAGATGGGACTGGGCGATTGGCAGGCGTTATGGATGAGCGAGTTGCTTGATACGGATACCTTACGGATTGGAGGTAACTCGCTACCTTCAAAGGATTGTGCCCTGTTATGGGGCACGTTCTCCATCCTGGCAGACGATATCCATTGTGTTCTGCTCGTTCATGACAGGGACGGCGAGTATGAAGTATACTATCTGATGCCGAACCGTGATGTGCAACTGCTGGACGCTCATGTGATAGATACCATCATCAAACACACCGGTCTGCCAATAGGTTAATACGGAGTGTTTGAGTGGTGGACGTATACACGGCGTCGGTTCATGGTGGTAGAGCGTTCATCTGTTCCTGCGGATACTGGCATGGAGTATGGGATGACGGTCTGAGACCGGAGCATCGTGAGATACTGGTTGCGCTCGATGCTCTGGAGCATGTGAGAGACAGTCATCCGGACGAGACGGTATCGGTGCATGTGAGTTCATCGGCATCGGATACCATCAGGAACGTCAATACTCTCAACCATCCGCAGGAGATAGCGGATGCTGTCCGCAAGGCATCCATACTCTACCGGTTACTGAACAAGGTAGGGTTCGGTAACGGTACGAGCAACGAGGCGTTGAAGTTCGCCAAACTGGTAGCAACACTCAGGAGATAGAATCAGGGAGGTACGTTATGAACTACGCAAAACACTTGACCTCACACTTGACCTCTCGGTCAGAAGCAGACACCGTTGATGTCTGGTCTGCACCGGGCACTCCGGATCCTCTGCCCGGCATGGTGCCCAACAACGCCGGTGGTTGGGCTTATGAAGCCGATGCATGGAACAGACTCAGGCGGTTCCTCATCACCGGCAGTGAGAAAGGCACGTTCTACGTGAGCGAGCAGAAGCTCACGGTAGAGAACGCGCAGAACATCATCCAGCTACTCAAGCAGTATCCCGTTGAGGTTATCGACCAGGCGGTGCTTATATCCCGGCAGGGACTGGCAAAGAGCAACGATACCGCGCTGTTCGTACTCGCGCTGGCTCTCACCTTCGGTGACGATTTAGCCAAACGCGCAGCATCCGCAGCGGTAACGCAGGTCGCCCGTACCGGCACTCACATCCTGCACCTGGCGGCAATGATAGATGACCTGCGCGGCTGGGGCAGGGCGGTGAGAAGGGCTATCGGCAGCTGGTATAACCAGCCCGCCGAGCGGTTAGGATACCAGCTTGCCAAGTATCAGAGTCGTGACGGATGGTCGCATCGCGATGTGTTGCGTTCCATTCACATCAAGCCAGCCACGCCGGAGCATGATAGATTGTTCCGCTGGGCTGTAGGCAAGTATGAACCGGACGATGATATGGGAGCGATGCGCTACATCTACGGGATGAAGCTCGCTCACGAAGCTGTGGATGCAGAGCATCTGGTGCATATCATCAAGGAGTACGAGCTGGAGCGGGAGCATCTACCTACCAGGTTCTTGAAGGACGCCAGGGTCTGGGAGGCGCTTCTACCGAACCTGAAGTATGAAGCGCTCATCAGGAACCTGGGCAACATGAGCGACTCCGGATTACTGATGGACCAGAGGAATGAGATAGTGCTCTATGTCTGCAACTACATCACAGATGCTGAGAACATACGCAGGAGCAGAGTGCATCCGTTGAAGATACTCTCCGCGTGGTATACTTACAAAGGCGGGGAGGGCATAAAGTCCAGCAAGACCTGGATACCGGTGCAGTCTGTAGTAGACGCTCTGGAACAGGCGTTCTACCAGAGTTTCAGGAACGTAGAGCCGATCAACAGGCGTCTGCTGATTGCCGTAGACTGCAGCGGATCTATGGGCTATTACTCACCAATTACCGGTATGAACTGCTTCGAGGCGGCGTTAGCAATTGCGTATATCACGCTCCGCACGGAGTCTCATGCCAGAATAATCCTGTTCTCCGACAGGACAATCACTGTTGAGGAGGACTGGGGGAGCATGAGGTTCGGCGAGGTATTGAATCGTGCACGGGAGATAGCCCGTATGGCGGGCACCGATTGCAGTCTGCCCTACGTGTATGCCGTCCAGAACAGGATGGATGTGGACGGCATCGTAATGTATACGGATGAGGAGAGCTGGCGAGGCAGTGACCAGCCGGTGACGATGCTCAACCGGTATCGTGAACAAGTCAATCCCGGTTGTCGGAACGTGGTATGCGCCATGGCGGCGAACCATGCGCAGTTAGCCGATCCGGACGATATGCTAAGTTTAGATATAGCGGGATTCAGCGCGGATACGCCTCAGGTGGTATCTGCGTTCCTGAGAGGCGAATTCTAGAGTTTCCGGTGCGGTACGTATGCCTGGGTTATCTTGCTAAGGTAAACTCCAGGCTGAAACTTGACCGCACCGCCCTGCAATCGTTCCTTCATTCTCGTTCCTCCTGAGGTAGAATGCAGGCGTGTCTGAACGGCACGCCTGCAGTTAAACGCCATTATCTGCCATAATATCTCTGGAGGTGTATTGCCATGCAAGACAGAACTGAGAATCAGGAGCAGGGATGTGCCGAAGGTTGTGTTACCTGTGTGGGCTGTCTCGGCACGCTGTTGCTGTGTATCGGACTATCCAGCTTCTCACCTCTGCTCGGTATCATCATGTTCGTGGGCTACCTGATCTATGCTGCAGAGAAGCATAGCGGCAACCTGCCGAATTGAATGGAGGAGTTAGACTGATGAGATCTCGCATACTGGTCTTACTGGTTCTTATCGTCTCTGTCGCCTATGCCGACTCGGAGATTAGAGGAACCGTTGTCGGTGTGCACGATGGTGATACGGTAACCGTGCTCACCAGAGACCGGCAACAGTTCAAGATACGCCTGTACGGTATAGATGCCCCTGAGACGAACCAGCCGTTTGGTGACAGAGCTAAACGCTACCTGTCCGACCTGATATTCAACAAACAGGTTCGAGTGCTCGTCAAAGGCGAGGACGGTTATGGCAGGACGATTGGTATACTGTACATCGGTCGTGTCAGTATCAATGCAAAGATGGTGCGTGACGGATATGCATGGGCGTATGTTAAATACTCCAGGCAATATGTGCCCCAGGAGAAGCAGGCGAGATCAGCCAAACGCGGTTTGTGGTCTCAACCTGATCCTGTCCCACCGTGGGAATGGAGACGCAGATAGCAACCATCTCTTGCCTCCTTTCATCAACCACTCCTTTCATGTGTTATGTTCTGTTTGATGGGCCCGTTCATCGGGCCCATCATGCTTTGTTATGGAGGTGATTGACATGTTACTGGAGAAGGCGATGGACAAACGCAAGCTGAAGTGGTCTTACGAGGTACGGACGGGATGAACGTCAGACGCACCTGTCTCAGGTTCATTCGGCACGTATATGACCGGTATCCGCTGGTTCAGCCCGAGCACAGAGTGCTCTACAACCGGGACGGCATCAAGTTCGTCTGCGAGCCGCCCCATGAAGCGTACAGGTTCGAAGCGCCGAAGTTCTACATGGTCAGGGACAATATGTATCGTCCGCTCACCATACTCGACGATGCCGATACGGAGGACTGGGGTTTCCTGGCACCGGCGTTCGGCAACATCAGGAAGCTCCAGAGGCGCTGGTACAGGGAATGGGAGCGTGTCTACAGGAGCGAGTATGAGTATATCCCGCAGGTATTGGAGTTACTGGACAGACTCCGGCGTCAGATGCATCGTCCGCTGGTGGTGCAACTACTGGACCACAACTTCAGGTTGCCCGAGCGACTGGACGATGTGAGTTATCGCTCGGTGGTGCGTTATGCGACGCAGTGGATACCGGTAGCGATGTATCTGCTCTATCGTGGCGAGCCGCTCACGCTGGAAGCTGAAGGTGTGGTAGTCACCATCAAGCCGGACGATTATGCATTGATGTTTGATGCGCACCAGCCGGCGTTCCATGTGGGGATAGAGAGGTCCGACTCCAGACTGCCGTCGTTCATGATGTGTAGTTCCAGCAGCAAGCTCGTATGGGTGTATTCCTTTGATATCGGCAAGATAGATATCCATTTCCTGTCCGCAATATTCCACAGGCGGTTGAGTCGTCTTGTGTTACCGCTCCAGATGCTCTTAGACGGTCAACTGCTCTCTGAGGATCCCCATCGTTCGCCCCGTTACTTCCTGGGCGGACCATAGGCATCATATTCCACAAGGAGGGAACACCATGGCTGTCTACTTACCGGCCATGACCGATGTGCTGCCCAGCAGGCTGAACCTTTTGCTTCATCAGCCTGTGCCGGCACTAAAGGTCAACCTGCACGTTATGTATATCCATGAGGGAGCCAGAATATATAAGGAGTATGAGCTCCCGCTGACGGAGCTTCCTGTACAGACCTTTGCGGAGCGTCTGGAAGCTCTACAATCGCTGTTCTATCACTGGCAGAGTGTTCTGGACGGATTGCATGAGGAGCTTCTCAAGACTCCCATGTTCGCCTTGCTGGACGGTGCTGTTCGGGAGCGTTGCAAACTCCCCGGTGACAGGTTCCAGTCCGTTCATGCAAGGGTATACCGTATCGGCACCAGGTATACTGAAGTGGAGAAGCGTCCGCATCGTCTGCTCGGGCATGCGTATATCCTGGACCATGTCGACTTCAAGGAGGAGACGATGGTATGGATAGCGCCTGCCGGTATACGTCAGACGATGTGCATGTCCGAATGGATGCTGAAGCTGTTCGGTGTACCCTGCCGGATAGATTGTGATGCAGAACAGTTCCTCAAGGAGGTGTCACGATGAACCAGATGAAGCAGACTCTGATGCGTTACATCCGTGCCGATGTGCCGGTATTGCTGATGGGTCCGCCCGGTGTGGGCAAGACCTCCACCATCCTTGCTCTGGGCAAGGAGATGGGCGTGCCTGTAGAGACGCTCATCGCTGCCATTCATGAGCCGATGGACTTCGGCGGCTGGCCCGCTGTGGTTGAAGGTCAGTTCAAGATAGAGACGCCGCCGTGGGTGGACCGACTCAAGCGCTCGCCTGAGGAGCAGGAGCTCATAGACACGGTGAAGGAGAAGGTCTCCAGACTGGAGAACAGTTCAAGAGGCAGGATCACCGGCATCCTGTTCTTTGACGAGCTCACCAACGCGCCGAGAGCGGTGCAGTCCGCGCTGTTGAGGGTGGTGCTGGAGCGCGTGGTCGGCGAGGAGAAGTTGCCCGACAGCATCTATATCATCTCGGCAGCCAATCCGGTCGGTCAAGCCGCCGACGGCTGGACGCTCAGTCTGCCGCTGGCGAACAGAATGGCTCATATAGAGTACAGGCTGGACGCCAGGAGCTGGGCGGATAACTTCACCACCTATTGGGGCGATCCTCCCAGTCCAGGCGATATAGACGAGTCGCAGTGGCTGATTGCCCGGTCCATGGTGGCGGCGTTCATACATCGCAGACCGGACCTGCTGTTACAGGTTCCGAGGTCCAACGAGGAGGAGAGGCTCGCATGGCCCAGTCCGAGAAGCTGGGACTTCGCCTCCCGATTGATATCGCTGGATATCCAGGGCGGCGCCAACAGCTGGGCGGACGATGTGGTCTCCTGCGTTGGCGAGGGTGCCGGTCTGGAGTTTATCAACTGGGCAAGAAGCATGGACCTGGTGGATCCTGAGGATATATTGCGCAACCCGCACAAGGCGCCCGTTCCGGATAGACCGGACCAGCAGTTCGCGGTGGTGAATGCGCTCTGTGCGGCTGTGCAATCGCAAATGACTCCGGACCGATGGCGCGCTGCGGTGGAGTATCTGGACCGTGTTGCCGATGTGGCGGAGGATATAGCGGCGTTAGGTGCTTCCCATCTCGGCAACATGATGAACAGGTTATATAAGGTGGATCCGAACATCAACTTCCCGGACACTCTGGTAGACAAGATAGGCGAGCTATTCCGCAGAGTAGGCGTCATCGCAGGAGGGAGACGGTAACGGACGTTACAGGAGGGATTGCAGATGGACCAGAGAATCAGGGGTGCGCGATACCTGCTGGCACGCAGGTTCCCATACCTCCGCAGTGCGGTGTACAGTATGCGCGTGATAGAGAGGTCGTTACCGGACGGCGCCATGGCTGTGGATAGCAGGTGGAACCTCTATTACGATCCTGAGCAGATATCGGAGTTCACGCCTGAGCAGATCATGGCCGCTTTGTTCCATGAATCGTGGCATCTGCTTGGGGAGCACCACGAGCGGCTGGTCGCCTATCCACCGCGAATTGCCAACTACGGTGGCGACTGCGCTATCAATTCATCCGCCCGCAGTATCGGTCTGGAGCTACCGAAGGGATTGATATACCCGGAACTGTTCGGTCTACCGGACGGTAAGTCCGCCGAGTTCTACTGCGAGCATATCATGCAGAACGCCGTCACCGTGACGGTAAGTATCGCCTTACCGAGCAGTGATGACCGGCAAGAGAGCCGTCAGCAGCAACGTGGAAGCGGATCCGGCAATCAGTCCGGGCAGAACCAGTCAGGGCAGCAATCCGGGCAGAATCAGCCTGGGCAGCAATCCGGGCAGAACCAGTCAGGGCAAAACCAGTCCGGACAGGGCCAATCTGGCGGTCAGGGCTCGCAAGTCGGGGATATACCGGACGGATTCGGCGGTCTGCTGGTGCCGAATCATGGCTCCTGCGCTCATGGCAGGCGCGAATCCTACGAGGTGGACGGTGAAGGTCTACCGGAGTCGGTGCAGAGGTCTATTATCAAGCAGGTCGCTCGTGACATCAAGTCTTGCGGTGATGCGCCGGAATGGATGCAGCGCTGGGCGGACAGCGTGCTGGAGCCTCAGGTGAACTGGGCGAACGTACTGCGCAGGATGCTCGGCGATTCCGTCGCGCAGTGTTCCGGTATGGTAGACTATACATGGCGCAGACCGAGCAGGCGTCAGGCGCTGATGGACGGAGTGATACTGCCGAGGTTACAGGCACCGATGCCAAACGTTGCGGTGCTTGTGGATACCTCCGGCTCCATGAGCGATGAGGAGCTGGGCATAGCGCTATCGGAGATAAGGGCGATATCTCGTACCGTCGGCGAGTTGATGGTATATACTGCCGATACCGAGATCAAGACGGCGCGTTCCATATTCAACCCGGAGCAGGTGCATCGGATAGAGTTGCTCGGTGGTGGTGGTACCAGCATGCGCAACGCGACGGAGCAGCTGTTGCATCAGTATCGCAAGCGACCTCTGGTGCTGGTGATTATCACCGACGGTTACACAGACTGGCCGGACCGTCACGACCAGGTGCAGATGATAGGAGTGCTCACCACGGACCATGATGTACCTTCCCATATCCGCACACTGCGGATAGAGCGCCGTGAGCAACAGGAGTCGCCCATTTGAGAGGTGATCACGATGTGCAATACGCCAGGTGCGGTCTTTGAGGCATATCTGAAGGAGATCCAGCAGCTTCTGGTTACTATCAACCGTTTCCGGATGGACTACAACTATCCCGTCCCGGAGGTGCCTCAGCGACTGAGATCCCTGATGGTGGATCTCACTCCAGACGGATGTTCCTGCCTGCACACCTATCTGCTGATAGGCACCGGTCTACTCTCTGTGCACATGTATCTCGTCACTACCGATGAGCCCGAGCCTGATAGACTGTCCGATGGTCGTAATCCGGACATCCTCATCGGATGGTCAGCCGGTTCAGAGATGAGGCTGGACAAACGATGTAACGAGCGGGGACTTCAGCAAATCCAGCGATACCTCAACAACAGACCGCGACTGGCCAGGAAGGTGCTCTCTTACCTTGAGCAACTGAGCGACTGGCTCCGTCGTCGTGTTGCCGGTCTGGAACGTCATCATGAACACGTATGGCAGCAGGTGACGGGCAGTCGGTGGTATACACGTCTGTACAGGAAGCATGTGCTGATAGAACTGGGGTGCAGTTAGATGCTGGAACCTGTAGTCAAGCCCGAGCTGGAGCGGTTACTGGACAGTATCCATAACCGGTTATGCCGTATCCATAGCCCGCACACACAGCTGGTGATAATGGGCGATCTCAATCGGTTCGTTGTGAGGTTGAACCGTTACCGGAGCTTTTATGACAGACTGCCCATCATGCTGGGTGTGGACTGTAACGGCATCCGGTTGACGATATGGTATACCACCAGTGATATTCCACACGATGTACTGCTCTCCAACCGGTTGAGTATACTCAAGGTGGGCGTGGTGAACGGCGAGCCCAGACGCCATGATAGCAGGGATTTGGAATTCCTCATGCAGATGCTGGACCGTCGTCCTCGTGCGGCACGCCGATTGATAGAACACCTGCAGCGACTGGACGACCATCTCCGGCAGCATGAGGAGTCCGGTTCAGATCATCGCATAGAGAGCGATGATCTGGTGCGGTAGTCGTCGGTCGTCGGGAGTCGGTAGCTCCTTGTTACTGGCTCAGACCCGACGACTACTGCGTCACAAGGAGGATAATGCTATGAGCGACGAGTTAAGAGCGGCTCTGGATTATTACTGCTCGAGCATCCACCGGAATCTGGTGCAGTTGTCCGACTACTGGCGCAAGTGGGACATACCGATGCCTCAGATACCGAACCGATTAAAGGAGTTCCGCACGAAGTTCCGGAACGGCAGGAGCGTTGGTGATGCCTGTTCCTATCTGGTGGTCACGTTCGAGGAATATAAGCTACAGATTTACTCTACCACCGGTTGTCCAGGCGATACCAGGAGGATCAGTGAGGTATCGGAATACTCCATACTGGGCAAGGACGGTCTGGACGAGTTAACCAGACGTCTATCTGCCAGACCGAGGGATGCGATCAAGTTCATCCGTTACCTGCATCAGGTGGACGACTGGTTGAAGCATCGCATTGCCGGTCTGGAGAGGCATCTGCAGCATCTGCAGGAGCAGGTGCAATCGGGCAAGATTTACACGCAGGTAAGGAGGATAGCCGTCCGTGCAGCCATTGAGCAATCAGGCACCGGATGAGGTACGCCGCACAGGTTGCTCTGACGATGCACTGTCCATAGACACTGCATCGCATCAACTGTGCGCCGTCGATATGTACGAGCAGATGTTCAACCAGGTCGGCAGCACCTACCTGAAGCTCCGCCGGCTCTGTGATAGTCATGGTCTACCGTTTCCGCGCATCCCCGCGCGGTATCGCTCGGTTCGCTTCAAATCGGCGGGTGTGGTGCTGGAGTTAAACACCACACCCGGACTTCTATCGGTATCCTACTACCGCGACCACATGCGGTTCTACCTGTTACGAGTGGTCCGATATGTGGAATGGAACAGGTGGCTGTTCGAACAGAGCTGGCAGGACCACTATCCGGAGTTACAGTCCATGTTGTATCTTTTGCACTCTCTGTTATGCTGGTTAGAGGACAGGTATGAAGGAGTGAGTCGTCACATCGCCACGCGCCGGTTGAGAAGGCCTCGGCGCTGGCAGCGGTTTGATCAGTCGGCAGGTTCAGGTTGAACCTGCTGGCGTCCATGAGCCGGTGTCGGATCCCTGTGTCGGTTCGCCGGTACGGATCACGGACACCGGCTCGTTCTACGGGAGGTGCACTGATGAGGGAGTTACAGCGTGCGGACGAGCTGGTGATGGAGTTACGCAAGCTCTGCATGGAGGTACAGGAGCGGTTCCCCGATATACCCAGAAGGTTCACTGATCTGGACAGTGCTATCAGTCTCGCATTGCACATCGCCTGCAACGCGCAGAACCGTTCCCGGATGACGCTGGAGAGCGTTGTGCCTGTTGGCGTGTATGTGAACGGTCGCAAGTTGCCTTTCCATACACGTGACCCGCATCTATCCGAGCAGGAGCTCCGGGCGCTCACCGCGTTCCTGCGCAGTTTCAACCGCTGGTTACATGCGCGTATCCGCTCCATGCAGAAGATACGGAGTATCCGGTCCAGGATCCCCAGATCCTGCACGAAGCTGAGGAGTTTGATATGTCGGCAGCTGAAGGAGGCGGAACGTTATGAAGTGCTCGCCAACCTGTGAGAACCTGACTTATGACCATTTCCTGACCGTGCTGAGGTATCGGAGGGCGCGTGTCACCGCGCTGTACAAGGTTATCCGGATGTATGAACGCCCGCGTCTGTCGGTACCGGACCGGATAGTGGACGCCGGATACGACGGATTCCGTATCAGGTTGATAAACGATATGAACCCCGACAGATGGTACATTCGCAAGGGCATCAACCCTCACGAGATCATGATCACCATCAAGAACACCACCCGTTACTATATCCGACTCACCGATGAGCCGATAGAGTTGCCGTTACTCACACCGAAGCAGATGTATGCGTTACTGATGTGGTTCCACAGGTTTGAGAAGTGGCTCCTGAAACGTTACAGCAGCTTGACGATATATGAGGAGACATTCCAGCACCTGCGCCCGTGGGAGCTCTGGTTGATAATACAGATGACGCGAGGTAAGGAGGATGTATCAGGACTTCGCAACACTGATTGACCTGTACAGACCGTTCACGAGTAACCGTGGCATGGAGTACGGTTACAGGACGGACGTTCTCAAAGACTACTGGCTATCCCGCAAAGGCTACTGTCTGACCAGCGTGCATCCTGTGGAGTTGCTACCGGAAGGCGAACTGTTCCAGTTCGACAGAACGGTGGACCTGAAGCCCTACAGGCAGCGTGGCGTGTTGTTCTCCATGCATATGGCGTACTACTTACCTGCGTTCCTTTACATGAACCCCGCGCCCAAACGCGAGCCACGCGAGTTCGTTGCGGACTGGTTGAGTTTCCAGCTACCGGAATGCAAGTTCTACCATCTGGCAGCACATGGATTTGCCGATCAGAACAGCGGTCCGGAGTTCATTGCCGAAGGTAACCAGGCGTATAAGATACTCAAGCAGACGACGATACCGCCGTCCACCGTGCTGGACTACATGTGGGGCAAACATATCACCGATGATATGTTCCTGCGTCGCAAGTTCGGCGAGCACAGGTATATCGCGTTCACCGTAGACGATCGTATCTATCTTTCCCGCACGGCGAAGTTCATGCGCAGTTACGAGTTGATAGATACCATACCGGTACTGGTGGCTATCAATGGTATCACTCCATTGAGTCCGGAGGAATCGTTGTTCATCGTCTGTCTGTTCGCCCCGATGGCTGACATGAACGCCAGACGGATACACAGTTCGGTAAGGAACCGGTTCGGCTCAATGATAACTATGCTCCTGTTGACATTCATGCAGGACGACGAGCGTGAGTTGCTGGTATCGCTGTTGCGCAGTATGCCCGATATAGACAATGCGGGACTGGATGTATGCCGTCACGGTCCTGCCGTGCACATGACCACCTATCGGTCGGACATCAAGATCGGGCATAAGCGTATCTTTGATGCCTGGATGGTTGCCCGGTCACAGATCGGCAGGAAGGTGTTCTCATACGATCGCATACCAGACTGGTTGAGAGGTGATATCCCATGAACCTGATACTGAACATAATGAACACCGCGTTCTTTGCGGTGGCGCTGGCGCTCGTCATAGCGTTTATGGCTGGGGCGGTGCTGGCTTCTATCGTCTTAACTCTGGACAAGAAGGCCTCATAGGCAAATCCGTTCATCGAGCAAGGAGGATGAGAATGGATCATCTCAAGAAGGCACTGGAGCGTGCGGGCGGTTCGCAGAAGCTCGCGGAGTTGCTGGTGAGCGTGGTCTCGCAGTTCGTGACGCCGCAGGAGGATCCCATCTACGACTGGCAGATCGTGCCGCTCTCCGCGATTGCAGGCGCCAAGCAGGAGAACGGGCTCACCTGGGCGGCTGCGTTGCCTGAGGAGATCACCACCGGCGCGTGGAGCGCACCTGCTCGTCAGTGTGCGCTGGCGTGGGGCACGAGACTACCGCTCAGTCGGTTCCACGAGCAGGGCGATGTGGAGCCCTCGCCCGTTGCGGTGCTGGTACGTGCCGTGCGGGACGGTGAGAACCGTATCCAGGCGGAGATCGGTGCCACCTTCTTTTACAGCCCCGGCGACGAGCGCCGTGCGCCCACATGGTTCCGCCAGCGTGGTAGCACGGTGGATCCGCAGGTATCCACTCTGATCATCGGATACCTGAACAGCCGGTCCACTCCGACCGCACGACCCGCAGAGGGCGTGGACCTCGACTAATCCCCTTAACGCTGACCTCGCATCTTCCGCACCAGCCACCAGCGCAGTGCTGCACTGTTGCCCTGTACATCCCGGATACGCTGGTAGGCAGGTGTCGGTAACTCGCTCTGTCGGAACCGCTGGAGCTGGTGTATCTTATCGGTGACTGTCATGAGGTAGAGCAATCGCCTTGTGTCCATCATACCGATAGATACAGTACCTTCCGGCGCGTTCCGACATATCTTTATCCGTCGGTGGTGATGCACATGCTGTGCACGATAGCGCTGTTTATCGTTTGCATGCTGTGTTACCTCGTAGCCGAATACAGAGCCGGCTACAACAGCTCCAGACCGGCGTGCTATCTGCTCATTCTGTACATGCTGAGCGCGCTGGTGCTGGCAATCTATCTCATCACTGGAGGTTACTACCATGAAAGAAGCCATGGAGAACATCGCAGCGCTGTACGGATACTGCCTGCGCAAGGTGCAGCACATCTGGAGTGAGCTCAAAGAGGATTACACTCCGAACGATGTGCAGGCTGGTACAGCCACCGTGTTCCTGCAGGCGGTGAAGTATATGCCGGTAGAGTACCTGCAGGGCGATAGCTCCGCTGCAGGAGCCGACGATCGTGCCAAAGTGGACGCCATCGTTGATCTCTATCAGCAGGCGCTGCAACTGTCGCTGGAGCGATGGAAGAAGGTCGGCATGTATAACATGGACGCCGTGCAGGCAGGCGCGGCGACCATCCTCATCCAGACAATGAAGCTGAACCCGCTGTTCCAGGAGGATGAGGTGTTCGTTGCAGACGCACAACCCGGCAACGTGAAGGTTCAGTAGTCCAGATGGGGGCATATATGCCCCCATTCCCATATTCCAGGAGGTAGACTATGGCGGAATACGCTAAGCTGAACACCATCCGCAAAGCCATCCAGCACGGTATGAACGTGCTGGTCATCGGTCCGCATGGTATAGGCAAGACCGAAGCGATTCGTCATCTGGTGGAGACGGAGTTCCCGCAGTTCAAGTGCGTGTACACCAGCGTCAGTCAAATCCATAAGGCGGATATTCTGGCGCCGTTCCCGACGGAGAAGCATGGACGACGCTGGATGACCTATATCCCGCACGATATGTTCGATTCCTTTGACGAACGGGACAACACGCACAAGCCCATCGTGCTCATCCTGGACGAGTTCAACAGGAACCTGGAGGAGCCGGATATCTATAACGCACTGCTGGAAGTGATGCGCAGTCACTCGCTTTGTGGTGTTCCCCTGAACATCCAGTCCATCATCGGGCTGGCTAATCCCGACAAGGACGGCAGGTACTTCAACACCTCGCCGCTGGAGATAACCGTGCTGGACAGGTTCCAGTTGAAGTTGAGAGTGGACATGTATGATCTCGGTGCGGACCAGTATCTGCTGGAGAAGTATCCGGACCATGCGCCTGCGGTGATGGAGTGGGTGCTCACTCTACCGGAGGATAAGCGGTGGATGGTTCCTCCGAGAACTCAGGAGTCCATCATCCAGGTGCATCTGATGGGCGAGCCGGTACGGTATGTGTTCACGGAGGATGTGAGTTTGCCCATCTCTCAACTGCAGGAGGCGTTGAAGTCCGGTAACGTCTGGACGTTCAAGCGGTTGTTACAGGATCCGAAGGGCGCCGCTTCCACCATAGAAGGCAACAGCGTGATGATTCCGCTCTTTGTGTCGCTCTTGAGACTGGTCAGGAAGAAGTCGGATGCGATGAAGCTCCAGCCGGTGCTTAGAGTGTTGCCTGAGGCTATTCGGCTCGGGCTGTGGCGTCACAGACCGGAGGTATGGACCGATGCCATCACGCAGATTGGCGAGTTGAGGGAGATACAAGATGAGCGAGCCCACTGAGCAGTTCATCCGGTACCTGATGGAGTCCAGACGCCATTATGAGTCCCAGTATCTGATAGGCAATCTCGGCATGGCGATCCACACGAGACTGCCCGCTCCCATCTCGGACAGTCTGCTCCTGATGACCAGGTTCCAGTATAAGCCCATACGTCATGCGGCGATGGCGGTGGAGTTAGACAAGAAGTCGCGTGCCATCAACCTGCTGGTAGACCTGGACTATCTGGACGCGCTGATGCGGATGGGGCAGGAGGTGTTCCTGAAAGAGTCGGTGCATCTCTTGCATCACGAGCTGGCTCATATCCTGTTAGGTCATCTGGACGGTCCGCCTGGTGAGTTCACCGATGCCATGATGATCCTGGCGAAGGAGATAGCGGTGAACGACGGCTGGCTCCGGTTAGGAAAGACCGTGTATCCGTTCGTGAGACTGGATAGCTTCCCGTTTGCCGACCAGGTGCGCCAGTATGCGGTGCAGCAGAACTATCCGGACGACTGGTTACAGAGGCATCTGTTGATTTATAAGGCGCTGGTCGCCGTTGCCGGTAACGCCACGGTATGCACTAAAGGTAACGCCATACAGGTACTCCGGCAATGGGGCGTGGAGCCTGTTGCAGACAACGCTTCCCATCTACCGGAGGATGCGCATGTGCTTGTGGTGTCCGACGGCAAACGGGGCTATATCTATCCGGTGAACCTGTTGCAATCGGATAGCGATATCGTCACCATGATGAAGGAGATCCACGAGCAGGTCAAACACGAGCTCATCAACGACGGTCACTACCAGTATGATGCCACCGAGGGCGTGTTCCGCTATTCACCGAGCGGGTACAGCGAGAAGGACAGGGAGCTCCGGTTCAAGTCCAGCAGGCTGGCATGGCACCAGATACGCAGACTGTTCGGACTGAAGAAGCACCTCGGATACAACCGTCGCTACGGGCATCTCTATCCGCCTGATGAATCGCCACTGGTCACCACGAGACCTGTCCCAAAGACGGTAGAGGTGTTCTACGATAGCAGTGGTAGCGTCAGCGATGAGGTGCTGAGCGGCTTCGTGAGCATGATAAAGCAGAGTCCGTTCAAGGTAAGGGAACACTACTTCAGCACCGTCGTGACAGACAAGCCGCATACGGGAGGTACCAGCTTCAAGTGCATTGAGGACTATCTAAACACGCTGGACAGCTATCCGGATACGGTGGTGGTATTGACCGACGGTATGGACTATGGTGAGCCGTTCCAGCCACGCTATCCCGAACGCTGGTACTGGATTGTGCAAGGCGATCCCAGCACGCCCCGCAAGATAGGCGGTACCGTTATCCTGGTAGAGGAGGAATGAGATGAACCTCTATCCGTCCAACCTCAACGACCTGTTATGCAGGATATATTCAGGTGGCAGTTCCAGAAGTTTAACAGATTGTTATTCCAGCCATAACGCACTCCTGTACAGGGACAATCTCTTATCGCCCAGGAACGTACCCGTCATCCATTTGTTCGGCAGGTTGAACCCGCCGGGCTGTTCCGTCTACTGTCCGGACGTGGCGATTGATGAGCACGGCGTGGTCATCTACAGACCGGGCGGATGGTTAGACGGCGAGTTCGTGGTGATGCCTGGACTCAGCAGACCGATGGAGCAGATCTTTCATCAGTGGTTGATGGAGCCGATGCCGGAGACAGTGCTATTGAGATGCGATAAGGCGATGGTCATCCCCGGCGGATACGAGCTTGACCGGATACCGGTGAACGTGTTCGGCTCGTTTGTGGTGTCGGTCAAGGACGAGGAGGGCGTGTTCTGGAACTATCCGTGCATCTCGTCCTGGCGTGTCTGTGCCGAAGGGATGCCCCGGTATCGGTTCCTGATGGAGATGAACCGCGTATTGAACACCATGGTTGGTCTGAACCCGCTGAGCGATATGTTCATACCGGACTATCCGCGCGGTGCGGTATTGTTCCGCAGCGGGGACAACACCAGCTTCTGTCCGCTGGACGATACCCGCTCCCTATCCGATCTACCAGGTCGATATGCCCGTATCCGGTACCTGCATGCGGACTATCTGGCGATACTGGCTTCGGTGATGGGCTATACCGGTCTGGAGCGTAACGAGTTGTTGATGCTGCTTCACGGTCCGATAGGTTACGCCATGTATCGGTATCTGAGCGATATAAGCGTATCGGTCGCCCGCAAGAGCAGTATCATCATGAGCGCCTATCTGCTCGGCAGGATGGCGTCCTATTCCACATCGGTAGCCACGGCGCTCCTGAGCGGATGGAAGACCTTCAGGGCTCGTGTTGTGGAAGGACTGGTCATGGACGGACTGCATGTGCCCGATATCGAGTCCAGAACCTATTCTGAGCGTGCCAGTATCTGCGATACCGATACCATCTACAAGACGTACAGACTCATGTGCTCCCAGTTAGGGGTGCAACCGGAATTTGCGGAGGTAGCCAGGAATGTTGCTTAACGGGATACTGGGTGACGGAACACTGCATAAGGTGTTGCCCGGTAAGCGCGATTTGAGGTTCCACAGCCCGCCTGTTGTGGATACCATCATCCGTGCGCTGGACCGGTACGACCATCGGGCTACGGTGTTGATCGTGTCCGACGGTCGGTGTGTGGATATCATACCGCAGGGCTATATTGGTCTGAGGTTCCGGTTGACCGGCTTGCGTCAACCTGCCGGTGTATGGATAGACCGACCGGAGCGACGTCACTCTTACAGGTTCGTGTGTGCGCTGGAACCTTCTCATCGCACGGTAGAGGGCAAGGTGGTCGCACGTGCACCCGGGTACGGTTATCTGACCAGGCGCGGGTTCGTGCCCATGATCAAACTGTATGACCAGTGGATGCTGGCGGTGCCTCAGAGCATGTATCCGGTGAACGGGCCGACCCGGGATGAGTTGAAGGAGATGTTCACCGACCTGATAGATGCGGCGCCTGCTGTGCCCGGGGCGGAGTTGAAGGTATCCGGTGACGAGCGCTGGATGGAGATGCCGGTTCCCGGTGGTACTCTATCGATGTTCCCCACGATACCGATGCTGTTACCGTACGCGATGGACCTGTTATGCAGGGACGTGCCGAGAATGGTCGACGAATATCTGACAGACGCGAACGGTGAACGCAAGCCGCTCTATCTGCTGGCGCCCTATGCAAAGGGATTCGGTCCCATCTATCTGGACGGCGATAACCCGCTGGTGCGACCTTCAAAGAGGGGCTCCATCTTCAGCAGACTGCTCCGCAAGGGGTACGGTGTACGCAGCTACTTCTCGTTCAAGTTCAACATCGGTCGGGACCGGTATGGGCTGGTGAAGGTGAGGTATGACGAGATGGGCGGCTCGCCTGGCAGGATGGAGTTCTGCATCTATAACACCAGGAACTCCGATTACGCGGTACCGCTATCGGAGTATCTGTACACCTTCAAGCCCAGCTGGGAGGAGCCCCGATACGGTGAGTCGGGACCGGTGTTTGAGGTGCTGGAGCATCATGGTGGCAGGGCGGTGTTCCTGCCTGTTGCCGCGTATACAAACTCAGCCAAATGGGCGGCCACCGTCGATGAGCAGAACGGCGAGTGTGTCATTGACGCCGATTTGGCACGTTCTTACATGGAGCTGGAGCTTCAGTTGATGGGCATTCGTACCGTGCTGGACGGCGAGCCGGTGTTCCTGGTACCGGGGCGCTGGATGAGTGGCGTGCATCGTTTAGCCTTTGCAGTGCACAAGCAGCTGGAAGGAGGTACCGATGATGAACAGGATGAATGAACCACTGCAGGGATTCGATACCGAGAGCTTCTGGACTGAGGACGACTGGCAGCACCTGATGCAGTATCCAGAAGCCGATGACGGTTACCTGGATGACTGTGAGTTTGAACCCATGGACTGGCTCGAACTGAGTGAACAGGAGTGGGAAGCGATGTTCCCGTAGCGTTCATCAAAATACCTCTCTTTACCAGGGCGGCGGTACCTTCCGCCGCCCTTCTGCTTATCTATCCCTACTGGTGAGCAGATATGTTGAAACTCTTGCCGTCTCCTTTGAGGTATCCCGGAGGCAAGAACAGGGCGATACCGCAGATACTGCCACTGGTGCCTGAGCATGGCGAGTATCGCGAGCCCATGGTGGGCGGGGGATCCGTGTTCCTGACGTTGAGGCAGCTCTATCCCGAGCGACGTTACTGGATCAACGACCTGAACACGGACATATACTACCTGTGGCGTTCTATTCGGGACCATCCGGCGGAGATGATGAAGCTCGTGATGGATCTCAAGAGTCGTTACGAGTCCCCGCACGACCTGTTCTCGTATCTGAAGCATAACCTGCAGGACGGATCGCCTGTGGAGCGTGCCACACGCTACTTTGTGCTGAACCGCATCGGCTTCAGCGGGCTGGTGGATGTAGGAGGCACCTTCTCCGAGTATGCCTATCAGAAGCTGTTCAGTGCGAGCGTTATCCGGCGCATCCAGCAGCTCTCGCCGTTGTTGCAGGGCGTGGAGATAACCAATCTGGACTATTCGGAGCTGTTGATGCAGGAAGGTGAGAACGTGTTCATCTTCCTGGACCCGCCCTATGTGACCGCCGGTGGTTATCTGTACGGCAGGGGCGGTAAGTTGCACGAGATGTTCGACCATCATCGGTTCGCCGAGTTTTGCAAGCAGTGTCAGCACAGGTGGTTGATCACCTATGACGATTGCGAGCTGGTACGCGGGCTGTTCAGCGGGTACCAGCAGGTACCGTGGCGGTTACAGTACGGTATGAACAACGTCGGCGGTAACAGTGCCAGACCGGGCGATGAGTTATTCATCGCCAACTACGATATCGTCCGTCTGGCACCGAAGCAACTCACTCTGGAGATATAAGGAGGTATACCAGGATGTACAGGTACATCGTTCCGTTATTGCTGATGCTATCGCTCACGGTAGCAAACGCTCAGGACACGGATTCCGAGCAGTATAAGGACAGGATGATAGTCATTGGCCTCTGTTCCATGGTGCATTCCAGTTATCTGGCCTCTGCAGCGGTTGATGTGGCTGTTGCGCAGATAGAGGCATATCTGGACGTGTCGGACAGTTCCGATGTCAACAGTCAGGACAGGGAGATACTGCGGAACATGCTGAACGCCATGAGCTCCACTGTAGCGGCGATGATACTGACAGATTTGAAGTGGCTCGCTCAGGTAGAGTCCAGTGTGAAGTCCATATCTCCCGATCTGGCAGGTCGTATCTCACAACTGAGTAAGGTGATGAAGGAGCTCGCTGACCTGCTGGACAAGCCGGCGGAGTCCGGCAAGATGAGCGACCGCATCAAGAAACTGAAGGAGCTCAGGTCCAGGATAGAGTCTATCGCTAAATTGAGCACGCCGACACCGGATTCCATCAGGCGGCTGTAGTGTACAGGAGTGTGATGTTCTATGCCGAGAGCCTTCAGGGGCGATCCGGTTCTACCGTTCATTAAGCGCTGGGCTCGCACCTGTTGCAGGATAGGTGGTGAGGGCTGGTGTTCGCTGATGGAGTTACGTGCCTCTTACGAGCGGTTCTGTCGCGAACAGGGCAGGGATTCGGACGAGTATATCAAGCACGATATCCTGCCCGTTCTCCAGTCCATGGGCTGTTGTATCCAGTACGGTGACGAGCCCGGCGCGTTCGGTGTAACCCTGCTGAGTGAGGAAGGAGCATGACGATGGGATACAAAGCGGTAAGGGCTTCTACTGAGATAGCGAGAGACGTATCCTTCGCTGTGGTCATCAACGATAACCTGATCGCCCATGCGAAGCGCGAGATGCCCAGAGCTCTCGCCGCTCTGTCCGCGTTACCGGACACGATGATCGTGGACTATTTTGCCGGTGACGTGTTGTTGATAAACCAGCAGCTGGAGCTCAGTCCAGCCGATGCGCATTTTGACCTGTTGCTGGCGCTCACGCAGTTACAGGACGGTCAGGCGCTACACCTGAAGGAGTTCCCATCGGATCTCGTAATGCACGATACGGTGCTCGCCGGTTCGCTCTACCTGCAGTTCAGTCGCGAGAGCGAGACCGTCTGGACTTGCTATGTAGAGGACGACAGCATGAACCGGTACTGGATCAGCGAGGACACCATCTCGAAGCTGATAGACGAGATGGAGTTGCCTGTGGATGATGACGAGTTACCGGAGCATGTGTTGAGCTATCCGGTGGAGGTGCGTCAGCTCCCTGAGGAGTACGGTGGCGGTTACATCGCCTGCGTGCCCTATCTGGGCAGGTGGACGTTCCAGGCGGACGGTGAGACGCCACAGGAAGCGATAGAGAACCTGCAGGAGCTGTACCGGAGTCTGGTAGCTGAAGGTAAACGCTATATCCCGATGCCTCCTGCGTTTGATGGCGATCTCTGAGATGCCAATAATTTATATGCGGGGTACGAGATGGGAGCTTTCCCCTGGCTGCCTTCTCGACCTCGACTGCAAAGGTGCGGTACGGCGTGGAAGGTTAACGATAGACTGAGCCTATCATACATCCTTCCACAGCACTTGACCGCACCTTATTGTTTGTACCCGATGGAGGTAACAGATGGCTGGCAGGAACCACTTTGTGCATCTGCTGGAACAGATAGCGGAGCTCGGTACCGAGTTGATGCGTGCGCCGAGATACGATATGAAGTTCGCACCGATAGTCTATCCGCAGGATTGGGAGTACCGGTGCCTGGCGGACTCTATCCGTGTGGTTATCAGACGGAGCGACCGTCCCGGTCTTGTCAATCCGATGGAGTTATCCATCCTTGTGGGGAACCATGAGGTCACGATAACCAATCCGCTGGTCGTGCCGCGCGACGCGCTGTTACGACTCGGTATCCGTGGCGGCGCTGTCATGGCGGACCACATGGACGCTGTAACGGAGCATCATGAGAGCGTAGCGTATCTGGAATGGGATGAGAAACTCCTGCGCAGGGAATGCGGGCGAATGCTGAGCAGCTTCAAGCGGTTCCTGAAGGGTTACAAACGGCAATGGCTATCGCTGTGCAGGCAGGCGGCGTTACAGGAGGTGGAGTATCTACCGGAGCTGGAGCGGTTCCTGGCATGCCATCACGATTTGCCGAACAGCATCAAACGAGTCGCCGTTATGGCGGGATTGGGAGGCGCGAACAGTCTGGCGTATGTGCTGTCCGAGAAGGAGGAGACTGTGCGGGAGATACTGAACAGGCGATACGCGAGGAGTCTGCGCGGTTACTACGATGCCGTCAGGGATATGTATCGCCTGTGCAGGTATCTGATGTTGCTCTCCGCTACCGAGTTAATGCTGGAGTTCGGCTATAATAACGATGACGATATGCTTGTGGACCTCTATTACGACACGTTCCTCACCAGGGTGTATACTCACAGGTCCAGTCCGCCTTCCTGCACCGTGGAGTGTACCGTTCTGACACGTTCCGGCGAGCCTGTGCACTGGGAGGAGTATCACCGGGCACGGTACACAGGTGGCACAAACTGGAGGGAGCATCTGTGGAGCGGTCTGTTTGACGATGTGACCGCAACATTCGGTCGTAGCATCCGACCAGGTATAGGGCTCATGCATCGTCTCCTGAGTGAGAAGCCCGTTGTGCTGGAAGTGCACGCTTCCATGATCTCTGCAGGCTACAGGAGTTAGGTATGGCTTTCAGCAACCATTTTGCCCGGTTACTGCACAGGATAGCGGAGCATGGTGCGGATTTGATGCGTGCCCCGCGTCGGGACAGGGAGTTCGCCCCGCTGGTGTATCCGAACGGTTCGACTTATCACCGTTTGACGGACTCCACAGGTGTCGCCATCCGACCTGCAGCGGAGCCCACTCTCATCAGCCCTCTGGAGCTCGTGATACAGGTCGGTGACCACAAGGTAACGGTAGATAGTCCGATGCGGTTACAGCTTGACGAGCTGTACAGACTCAGCATACGCGGTGCCGGCTATATTGCCGAGTATATGGACGGCGCAGTCGGCACGGACTGGGATGATGCGCTATTGAGTAAGCACTGCAACCGGATGCTGAACGGTTTCAAGCGGACACTCAAGGAGTACAGGCAGGAATGGTTGCAGCTTTGCAAGCGTGCCGCCGTGGAGGAGACGCAGTATCTGCCGGAGCTGGAGCGGTTCCTGTCGCTCCAGCGGCATCTGCCGAGACGGATTCACAGAGCCGCCGTGATTGCCGGTTTGAAAGGACTGGACCACGTGGCGTATGCGTTATCTACCGTGCAGCAGTCGGTGGAGGCGGTGCTGGGCAGTCGGTACACCGTTGACCTGAAGGGATACTACAGAGCGCTGGACGATATGCGTTCGCTCTCTAATGCGCTCAGTCTGCTCGTGTCGGCGGAGGCGTTGATGGCGCACGGTCTTGTGGATAAGCGCATCAGTCGCCCGCCTGGAGCGATGATATATCACGGCACCTGTGTCACCGCCGTGCTCATCATCAAATACGAGCCCCCGTTCTACTCTGTGGATAACGCGGTTCTGGTTCGTGCCGGCAGGGCGGTGTGCTGGAAGGAATATGAGGAGCGGGAGTCCGGTGATGGCGATTTGACCTGGAGCGGTCTGTTCAGTGACACCACCTTCACGTTCCGGCGGAGTATACTGCCCGGCATAGAGTTCATGCAGGGTTTGATAAACTCCAGTCGGGTGCTCAGGGTAGAGGAACCGTTCTACAGGATATATATGAGCGCTGAAATCTGAATCGCGGAGGTACAGCCATGAGCGCGTTCGTAGTGAACAAAATACACATTGACCTGATAGTGCAATCTGTGTTGCATGGCACGGAGGACGGCGAGCATGAGGCGTGGATGGACAAACTGCTCAGGCAGGATATCGCCCGTTACTTGCAGGGCGATGGCGTCTTTACAGACGAACTCGGTCAGTGTCTGCTCGACCAGAACGTGCGTAGCGTGCTCTACAGGTACAACGGTGACGAGAGCATGATACCGGACTATGCAAAGCAGCCCTATCGGTTTGAGCCGTTACCGTTCCGTCCGACCATTGTGGAGTTACTGAAGGCGCTGGACTGTTATGAGTATCAGAGTTGCGAGAGTCCGGATTGGGAGGGTTCCAGCGCTTACCGGATAGTTCAATCTATCAGACGCCACATCATCCGGTGTCTGCCCGGTTACGACGAGGCGCCCTGGAGCTGGGGTGATTAGAAGCGATGGAGTTCTGGAATTACGAGCATGTGTTATTCAAGATAGTGGACCGTGGTCGGTCTTTGCTCTCCATGCCGTTCACCAACATGTCCATGGTTCCGGTCACTTATATCCGCGAGCCGCTCAGTTACCAGCTGGTGCCGGGATTCTATCTGGAGTTCCAGCCTGCGGAGGAGCCTGGCATCACCAATCCGGGTACGATAGTCTTGCGCGGTGTGCATCGTGGCGATGTGTACACGCTGGACCTGAGTTCGTACAACCAGGTTGACCTGTTCCGGTTCCGGTCGTTCGTGTCGCCCATCTTTACACTGCATGCGGACCGCATGATAGGCTTCAGCTGGAGTTCAGACAACTCACGTCAGTACTGGATAGAGCTGGACGAGTTATGCAGACGGGATTACGAGCGTGCCGTGAGTTTCCTGAAAGATATCCGTCAACTCTGGTCGGAGCGGTGTCGTCAGGAGGCGAAGCGTGAGGCGGAGAAGCTACCGGTCTGGCGGGAGTTCGTGCAGCGGTTACCTGATGATAAGAGGCTCGTTGAGCTCCTGGTGAAGCTGGCGTTGTTCAATCATAGTTATATCAACAGGGAGCTCAGGCGGTTCCATAGAGGTATTTATGTGCCCATGAAGGGTGGGTTAGACGGTTACTTGCGTGCGGTGGACCAGATGGACGAGATGATAACGGGACTGGTTCGGCTGGTGGCGATGTATCACCAGATGGTGAGCGGTGCCGGTATATCGGATCGCGGGCTTGCCCAGTCCGGTGTTCCGTTCTATCTGGTTCGTGGTAGTCTTGTGTTCCACGTGGACAGGTTCATGAAGCTCTACATGCTTGCCGTGCTGGATGGAGGTGCGCCTGCGGATGTGGAGACGGTGCACCATTTGCCGGAGACTGCGAAGCAGTTCTCATGTGGCTATCGCAACACGGTGAAGCTGGCAGGTGGCAGGATAGGGCAGGTGATAGAGCTGATAGATAGCGTTCTGGACGGATGGAAGCGGGTACAGGTGTCACCGCAGGCGGATGCGATGGCGTGTATTCTGTGAAACGATAGGACAATCCTGGAACCGTAGCGTATATAATACAGACGGAGGTGCAATTCGCGATGTCAACATCACCAATGGGTTGTAAAGATCGGTTCTACAACCTGCTTGAGGACGTCTTTATCGGCGTACCGGTGGAGGGACAGTCCGGATACATCAACTTGATGCGCATCAAGCAGCAATACTATCGCAAGGTGATGGTACCGCACCTGGAGTCTTATGTAGCGGAGCAGTTGCAGAACTTCCCCCATTTCCAGGAAGAGATGTACGACAAGCTGTACACGTTCTTCCGACGTTACTTCTCCGATAACGGTTCGCTTGGTCTGTTCTTCACTCCATATCACGAGAGTGTCTATGAGCGAGTATACACTGACGACCGTGATGTGATGCTGTTCTACAAGACGCATCGTTTGTATTATGTAAAGACTGACCGTCTGTTCCGCAATATGGATGTAGAGGTAGACGGTTACACCTTCCGGTTCGATGTCTCCGGGATGGAACACAAGAAGGCGAACGAGAAGCGGGAGTTAGCTTATCATTTGGATAAGAACGATCAAGGAAACGTTATCCTTCTGCGTGTGTCCTATAAGGAAGGCAATAGCAAGACGGATATACAGGGCATCTGTAAGAGACTGAAGCAAGAGAGAGGGATGAAGGTATCCGAGGAAACTCTGGAGAAGGCGATAAGTAAGTTTGAACGCCAAAGCGAGATGGACTACTTCATCTGCAAGGATGCCAAATCGTTTCTCAGGGAACAGTTTGATCTCTGGATGTGGCAGTACCTGCTTGGACAACCGAATGAGGAACCTGTTGACGTGTTCACTCAGCATCGTCTGGACCAGTTGCAGGCGTTGAAGCGTGTCGCATACTGTATCATTGACTTCATTGCGGCCTTTGAAGATGAACTGGTCAAGATATGGAACAAGCCCCGGTTCGTCTTGAACAGCAACTATGTTATCACCATAGACCGGATATGGGATAAGTCGCCGCACATGGTTCACCGGCTGCTTAATCACTCCGGTATGGAGAAGCAGGTGCAGGAGTGGCGCGAGTTGGGGATGGTAGGAAACGACTTCCAGCCTCAGCATATCCTGAACTCCGGTAACCTGATAGACCACTTGCATCCGCGTTATCGGTTCCTGCCTGTAGACACGAAGTACTTCAAGGATATGGAGCTGGACATTCTCGGGCTGTTCGACAATCTGGACGAGGAACTGGACGGATGGCTTATCAAGAGCGAGAACTATCAGGCGTTGAATACCATACTGCCTAAGTGGAAGAACAAGATACAGTGTATCTACATAGACCCTCCGTTCAACAAGGATGGTGAGGCAGACTACCTGTATATGGTAGGTTACAAGGATTCCACCTGGTGTTCAATCCTTCATGATCGTTTAGCCCTGGCAGCTTCGTTGCTCAGGGATACTGGTGCTATATTTGTGCGATGCGATTACAATGGTAATGCGCTGGTCAGGAAGTTGATGGATTCAGTGTTCGGACCTGGCAACTTCCAGAACGAGCTGGTAGTCAGCCGATTCAAGAAACCGAGTGATAGGATCACCACCGTCACAGAGAGTCTGTTCTTCTACGCTAAGGACAGCGACGCGCTCTTCTTCCAGCCGCTGAAGCGTGATCGTATATGCGGATTCTGCAAGCAGCCGATTCAACCTCGTTGGCATTTGATGCTCTCGTCCGGAGAAGGTAAGACACCAGTGCAGGTATTCGGCAGGACACTCTACCCGCCACGCGGTCAGCACTGGAAGTATAGTCAACGCTCTGTAGAACAGATGCTGGAAGCAGGCAGGATACGGCTGAACGACAGCATCCAGTATACCGACATATTCGGTAACAAGGTGCAGGGAATGCTGGAGTATCTGGAAGATGAGCAGCAATCTGTAGACTCGAACTGGACGGACATTGAGGGATATCGATATGCCGCTAACTTCAGCACAGAGAATGCGGAAGTTCTGCTGAAGCGAGTCATTCTCATCACAACGAGTCCTGGCGATGTTGTGATGGACTTCTTTCTGGGCTCGGGTACCACATGCGCTGTAGCGCACAAGCTCGGTCGTCGCTGGATTGGCATCGAGATGGGAGAACACTTCTATACGCATGTGCTACCTCGCATGAAACGAGTGGTCTGTTACGATGGTAGCGGTATCTCTCAGCATAACGACGTGCGGCAAGTGTACAACAAGAGCAGAAGTGGTGGCATGTTCAAGTATTACGAGCTTGAGACGTTCGAGCAAATCATCAGTCGGCTTGGCATGCAAGATACTCAGGCGGTAGACGCCTCCATAGATAACATCCTGGACCAACCGTTCCTTGCAGACTTGAAGCTGCTTGATGTCGTAGCCATATCAGGCGACGATATCACGTTAGATCTTAAGGCTTTGTATGGAGAGGAAGTGGACGTCGCGGAGTCTCTCTCTAACTTGCTTGGTCATCCTGTAGACAGGATACAGGCAGATTCCGTTACCTTCGCGGGTGGCACAGTGATATCCACTACAAGTGATGCTGCCCAGTATCTCAAACCGTATCTCTGGTGGTGAACAATGGATGCGATGGAGCCTACACCATTCTCCAGGTGGATACGTATCAACCTGAAGGATGCCTATTCTGGGCTTATCGCCCAGGATATTGATAGCATATTGCACTTCCCTGACACGGGAAGGATGTACGTCATAGAGGAGAAGCACCACCGCAATGCCAGGATTGGAGTACCACAGGCAGTTATCTACGTCGCACTGGATGCATTACTGAACCTGTATAATCAGTACGTACAGAATAAGGAAGTTCTTTACGGCGGCTGCTTCCTGGTATATTACAACGCAGATGGGCATCTGACTGTAATACAGGGCACATCCAGGGTGGAGATGGATATGGATCACTTCTTGAATCGGCTGCGTTGTGGAACGATCGAATCCTCGATACCTGCGTTTAAGAACAACATCACGCACAATCTGCACATTATGTGGGATTGTCGTGGTACACCACCGATAAGGAAGACAGAGCCGGAACGCAGTGGGAAGCGATTTCCTTCCATATTCACCAACTGCGAAGGGTGTTGTGTTACCGGAATAGACTGGTTGTTTGTCAACTACTGCTCCGGCCTGATGGTGTCAGTAAATGAGGTAAGCCATCAGAACCGCAACTGGCAACAACATCAGTTAATCAGAAAGCTTGTGTATATGCTCAAGCAAGGATCAAAGCTGAACTTTCAGCTGCGTGTAGCCTCCAACTGCAAGAGTGGCAAGTTGTATCGGTATATCGGGCATTATGACCTCTCCTATGAGGCATTATCGGACAATGAGATAACAAATGTATCATTGAACGGAACGGCACTATACAGAGATGATATCATTAAGCTCTTGAATCTGGAATGTTCAGAATCATGGAGGGAGATAGCGTTGTATGATGACAACTGATTCACAGACCATCACCTCGTTACTTGAGAATGACAGATTCCAACCAAATTGGCCTGTCATCTCGTTGAGTTCGTACTCGTCAACAAAGCGGCTTTGGGATTACCAGCAGCAAGCTGTGCAGAAGGCTGCGGTTGCGCTATGGATGTACTATCAACAGTTCGTGGATTACCAGATGGGCGAACCAGTAACTGTGAATCAATTGCGCAAGGATAGAATGTGGGAATGGTACCTGCAACACAATAGCATAGCAGACAACTCTGTTCGTAGTTTCCAGTCGAATAATCGTGTTATACAGAGACTGATTAAACAATACTATCACATGCAAGACGGGGCTCTGCCGGTACAATCAGTGGCTAACCGTGCCTGCTTCTGGATGGCTACCGGTAGTGGCAAGACGCTGGTGATTGTGAAGCTGATTGAACTGCTTGCAGAGTTGATGAGTAACGGGGAGATACCGAACAACGATATTCTCATTCTCTCTCACCGCGACCATCTGCTCGACCAGATACGCGAACATGTAGACGAATACAATGCGTCCCTCCCTAAACGTCGCATCGTGCTGGAAGACCTGAAGCGGTTCCCTGATATCAAGCGCCAACAGTCACTACTCAGGGATCAGGAGATCACCGTCTTCATCTATAACTCCGACAACCTGACTCTGGAACAGTCGCAGAAGCAACTGGACTTCAGGAACTACGAGAACGGCGGGAGATGGTATATCATTCTGGATGAAGCACATCGTGGCGATTCCGGCGATTCCATCCGCAAGGCGATATTCAATATCATGTCCCGCAACGGCTTCCTGTTCAACTTCAGTGCTACCTTCACCGACGAACTGGACAAACTCACCACCGTCTACAACTTCAACCTGTCCGAGTTCATCGACAAGGGATACGGTAAGCACATCTCCGTCCTGCAAGCAGATACGAACGTCTACAAACAAGCCAGAAGTTCTAAGAAGGAGGCTATTGAAGACTACAGTAGTGAGGACAAACAGGTCATCGCACTGAAGGCGCTGTTTCTGCTAACCTGTATCAAGCGTGCCAGGAAGAAGCTGCAACAGTTTCTGCCATACCATTCCCCTATGCTGGTGGTGTTTGTGAACTCGGTACAGGTAGACGATTCCGACCTGGAGATATTCGTTAAAGAGCTGGTTAAGGTCGGTAGAAACGAAGTGGACGACCAGGTTGTTCAGAGGGCGAAGGCCGAGCTGGTAGATCATCTGATGAAAGCGCAACGTGAGTTTGAGGGAGGAGGTGCGCTATCCCACTTCCATGAGTCGGATATCCTTCAACTCCAGCTTCAGGATGTGCTGAAGGAAGTATTCAATGCCAACACACCTGGCAATATAGAAGTTATTCTATCACAGGACAAGAAGGAGCTGGCACTCAAACTCAAGAGTGGAGATCAGCCGTATGCGCTTATTCGGATAGCCGATGCTTACAGCTGGCTGAAGAGCAAGCTGACGGAGAACGATAACGGCAAGAAGGTAGACATCAGCGAGAGCGTGATGGACGATACCTTCTTCCAGTCTCTCAACAAGGACGAATCGTCGATCAACATCCTGTTAGGTTCGCGTGTATTCTATGAAGGTTGGGATTCCAACCGTCCCAATATCGCGATGTATATCAACATCGGTACCGATGAGGCGGCCAAGAAGTTCGTCCTTCAATCGTTAGGTCGTGGTGTTCGCATATCGCCTATCTCGGGGAAGAGAGGCAGGTTCTCCAGACTGTACAACGAGGGCGATGTGGATATCCGGGAGGCAGCGAACCGGTGTTCAGAGCTGTCCACTCTTGTAGAACCTGTGGAGACGTTGTTTGTGTTCTCCGCACGACGAGATGCGCTGGTGCGTATTGTACAGGCAATAGACACGGTATCTCCACGCCGACAGTGGAAGGCACTGAACGTTGTCAAGAACGAGAAGGCAGACCAGTATCTGCTGTTGATACCGGTTTACAAGCAGTCGTCCCGCCTGCTTGCAGAGGAGGATGTTATCCGCAAGTTCCCGATTGCCAGGTCGGATCTGGATTTGCTGAAGGCGTATGTGCAATACGTGAACGATGCACGCATCCTGTGGGCACGTCACGATTACCAACCACAGGACATCCGGCTTCTCGACCAGTTCTTGAACAATCCAGACGATTACTTCGTCATTAACGGCGTTCCAAAGGTTGGACGTGTAGATGTTCTGCTGAGCAGGCTGAAGCGTCACTTCTCCCTGCAGGCATATCATCTGGATGCACTCAAACCGATAGACGACGAGATAAAGCACTATCTATCCATACAGGTGAGTATGGATCGATTTGATGAGATATCCGAAGCCCTGGAGAAGGTAATCAATTATCCAGGAGTTGCCAGGCAGCTGGATGAAAGCTACGGGAAGCTGAGTAAAGCGGAGTATGACAAGCTTGCCAAGTCGGTGCAGGAAGAGGCAGTAGTCGGTGATGTTCGCATGATGTATCTGGCGGATCACTACTACTATCCTGTGGTGGTCGCCCAGAAGGATCGTGTAGACTACCTGAAGCATATCATTCAGGAACCGAGTGAGCGGGAGTTCCTGCATGATTTGGCGGAGTACCTGCGGGATAGCGAGGGCAAAGGTCGAACTCCGTTCCCCTGTGATTGGTGGATGTTCAGCAAGCTGGACGAGCATCTCGATAGAGTGTATATCCCGTATTACGATAGGGATTCAGGCACCATGAGAGAGTATCATCCTGACTTCATATTCTGGTTCCAGAGCGATGATAAGTATACCATCGTGTTTGTAGATCCCAAAGGCGCTGCCCATGCGGACTACCAGCACAAGGTAGACGGTTATCGGTTTCTGTTTGAGGAACAAGGCGTTCCCAAAGTCTTCCGATACAACGGTCTTTCAGTGCGTGTGTTGCTGAGGCTATATACTCACGACGTGAACGCTATCAGCAACGAATACAGGCGATACTGGCTGGATAAGGCAGAGCGTCTCTTGAATTCGCGGCCGTAACCTGTCTCTCATACAGCCAGGTACGCCGTACAGGGCTTCATCGTCACAACCTTCAAGGAGTCCCCTATGAAACTCGTCTCCTACGATGGCTTCATCGGTCATCTGGTCAACCTGTCACGTAGACTGCTGTTGAGCAACCATAACCGGAGCTGGCCGTTGCGTACGGTGTTCATCCATCAGGACTACTACTACAACCTTGCCGACGGTGTGCACCTGCGCTTTGAGCCAGCCGATGAGCCGGACCTGTTCCACACGGGCAGTATCATACTGTACACGGACGGCATCCCGCTGCAGGTAGTGGCCTACAGCAAGACCATCACCAACCGCAGAAGGGCTGCACTTGCCGGGCGCCGTCTGTTCAGATCAGATGACCTGGATCGCCTGTTCAGGAAGTCGCTCCGTGCACTGTCCGAGATCAGAAGCGACTGGCGTTTGCTTTGTGAGCGCTGCACGGAGTACGAGCTGGAATACTTATCTGTCCTCTACTACACCGTCTTGAAGGAGCTCCGGTTCCATCTGATGCTGATGAACAGGAGCGATATCAATACTGCTCTGGAGGAACTGCAGTTCCTGTCCGGACTCAGACCGGACTTGCAAACTTACAGGTCAACACTGCACGCCACGAACAGGTTGCTGATGGGCATGATGCAGGCGATGGCTCATCACCTGATGCCCGATTATGAAGTCATCCGCGGCAGATTCGCGCTGGTGATGGGACGCAAGGTGCTTGTCACCTCTGTAAGGGGGCAGTACAGGCTGTATATCATACGCGACGAGACGGTGGATTACAGTTCTCTGTACGGATACTCCGGTATACTGGGCACAGGCAACCAGACCTGCGGCTGGTACAGCATTGATCCTGTGGACATATTCCATGGAGACATCCTGTCTATCTGTTCAACTCTATACACTCTTTTAACTCAATCTCCTGACGTTATCCGGCGTGATGCCGGTATGGTATCATGTATCTACTACGACCGCAAGCGGAGTTTCAAGGAGCTTCAGGAGGAGGAATCGACGCATGTTGAACCGTCTATGGAGCAACCGGTGGCTGGTTAACGGGTTGATTATCCTCGCCGTCCTCATCATTATCGCCAACCTGTTGCCGCTCCTCAGAGGTCTGCCGGTAGATCGGTGGTGGCTCTACAAGACCACCGGCAGCGTTCTCACCGCCAAGGAGCTGGCGGATCCTGTCGTTTTTAGTCCAATCAGGAGGATCCTGCTCCACGAGGTTCAAGACGGTAGCAAGTACATTCCCGGCACGAGAGCGCATCTCATCATTGTGGAGACCACGGACGGAGATCAGAATTCGGTTGTAGTGATAACCAAGCACATTCGCGGCAGTCAGGAGGCGGTGTTATACAGTGAGACCCGTCGGATATCCATCTACGAGGTGAAGTAGACTTCGAGGTGACTGGTATGAAGAGCGTGCTGGATATGACCGATGACCAGTTCGCCACGCTGGTGGAGTTGATGTTCACCGGCACTCCGGTATCCGATTATCTCAGCGGTAAGGCCCCAACGGAGCGGTTGACGAGTTACAGTCAGCAGATGCAGAACAGGCGATAACCGTGCATCGAGTACGACCGCAACAGCTTCAGACCGATTGCCGTCTGGGTCAGATACAAGGCGTCCATCGTCACCTGCAGACCGGACGAAGGTATTGTGAAGCGGAGGCTGGAAAGAGCCGGCGTGACGGTGATGCTGGAGACTCCATACTCTCCGCTCCCTATCGTGTCCAGAGAGCTCTATGCATCGCTCTCAGACAGTCACAGTTTGAGCTTCAGGGCTGTGCAGTACCGCTCGGACTTCTCCCGTTGCAGGTCCGACCAGCACGGCACCATTATCGTCTATCATCGCCGTATGGATGAGTATGAACGCCGTATGGACGAGTTACGCAGCTCCTGTCCGCTCCACTTCGGTGCGCTCTGCCAGTGGGGCTATATAGAACCGGGTTGCTTCGTCCAGCCGGTGCCCCTGTTCTCCATCGTCTCCGAGGCGATAGAAGCATCCAGGCACGGACAAGGAGATTGGATAGCAGACGATATCCTGTACCTTGCTTCAAGGGATAAGCACTACTCCAGATGGCTCGATTTAAGGTCGCTCATTCTGCGATCCAGACCGATCATCTGGTGAGTTTTGAGTATCGCAACAGGAGGTAACCACATGTTCGTCAAGACACAGAGCGGCAGATTACTCAATCTCAACTGGGCGCTGATGATATACGTTCACGAACTCCTGAACAGCTTCTATGTGGTGTGCGAACTGCCGGACGAGGGCACCGTGCACATTGCCGAGTGTGCCACTCGTGAGGAAGCGGAGGCGGTGTTTGCCGAGGTGCAGGACGCTCTTGCAGCGCGTGGGCTCTGCCGTGTATTGATGTCTGTGGAGCAGAAGTAACCGCCTCAAGACGTCAATGCAGGTGTTCTGTCCGACAGGAGCTGAGAGACCGAATGAACCTGTTCCATGCCAGACACACCGTATCTTGCACACCGTCGGTGGTCGCCGTTGACGACGATACCATGCAAGAGATAGCGGGCGCCGTATACACCGCCGAGCTGGTTGCACCGTTCATCCCGCAACCGTTCCGGTTGCAGGCGGAGTTGGGAACGGTCACCATCTATCCAGGCGAGGGCGAGCAGCGTTTAGCTGGAGTTGTCGTATTGACCGTCGACAGGGACAACTCTATCACCGTGCAGGTGAAGGACGTATTGTCACACTCCACATACGAGATAGATATGGACCGGTTCTACGAGGTGCTGAGGAACACAAGACCGAAGGTTCCAGAGCCGCCGGACACCGCAGTCGCATATCCCGTGCTGTTGCAGCGTTTACAGGACGGACTGTACGAGGCTTCCGTGCCCTGTATCGGTCTACCGGCTGAGACAGGCGTCACACCGCAAGAGGCTCTGAGGAACCTGCAACGCACCTATCGCCGGCTGGTGGACCGGTTTGCAGATAGTCTGCCACCACCGCCGGAAGGTTCGCCATGGAGGTGATTCCCATGTACGGTAGACTGCCGGACGTTATCCACTTCACAGGCTTTGAACGCTACGATGGCGAGGACGAGTTCCCGTTGGATATGGTCACTCTCCATCTGGACGGCGAGCTCAAAGAGCAGATCCGCACCGCTTATCGGTTCCTCATGTCCAACCCGTTCGTATCATCTATACGCATCCGTATCGATGACGACAAATGCGAGTTCCATATCGATCCCAACAGGGAACTGCATGAGTATACGGAGATCCCAGACCACTGCGATCTCATCATCCTGCCGAACTGTATCATCCTGGACCTGTACGATACGGACACTTCCTATCTGTCCATGGTGACCACTTCATGGTCATCGATGATCCATCTGTTACCTCGTGAATGGGAGAGGATTCTGGAATGAAGGGCACAGGGAAGCCTTTCAGCTTCGGCGACCTGCTGTCCCGGCTGGAGCTCGATGCGGAACGTGCCATCTACGCTCCGATGAGCGGTAAGTGGATACCGCGTATAGCCTACTTCACCGACTATCCTGAGTGCCGGCTGATAGACGGCATCAGCTTGAGGTTCGAGCCTGCCGAGTCACCGAACATCATCGAGCCCGGCAGGTTCGTGTTGCAGGTGGAGCATCATCCGTTCCAGCTGTATCCGGGCGAGTTAGACGAGCGCGTGGTGGAGCTGGGCGCATCCGTTGTGGAGCGTCATAGCAGGGGCAAACTATTATATCACATGCTCCTGCACGATATGTATCGGAACGGCAACACCTATATCAACAGGTTCCAGACGGACTGGCACGCGCTCTGCTTACATGCGCTCCAGCAGGATTCGCGGAGACTGGATATCATCGGCGGTCTGGAGTTCGACAGCATAGACCGGTTCGTCAACAACGCTCAGGTGCTCTGCCATCTGTTCAGCGGATACTACGAGCAGGAACTGAACGCCACGGTGCGTCAGTACGACCAGACTATCGGTAACTTAAGGGAGCTGGTTCGGAGGGACGGTATACCTCCCAGCTCATACCTGATAGTGATGAAAGAACTGGAATCGCTCCTGCAGGTGTTGCTGGCGCTGGTGGCGTTACGAACGCAGAGCATGGCGTTAAGACCTGGCACGGTGTATCACCGTTGCTATGTGGTATTGAGGAACCTGATGGTGGAATTGTCCGTCGGCCCCTACATGACCGCTGTCAGCTGGAGGTTCGTGCAGGACGTGCCCGCTCTGGTGGAATGGTTGAGGAACGTGAAGCCTCACAACGTGTATGAAGTGCCCCCGCACGTCCGGGGCTACTGGCACGCGATACCGCTGGTCAAGGCGCTGGACGGTGACCTGGAGCGTATCGTGCAGTTCATCAACTACATGGTGCAGTCCCAACCGGTGTTTGCGGGTCTTATACCTGCCACGGAGTGTCCCGTTTCAGTCTACCTGGATGGAGGTATGGAGGGCGATGAAGTCACAGCGGAGTGAGTTACCGGATAAAGTTTCCATCGCCTGCGCTTGCGGTCACGTTATCGAGCTGGTGATCATCGGTGGGCAGTATCAGAACACCTATGAGGGTATCTGTCCGTATTGCGAACGCCATTGGGAGCTCACCTGCTTGAACGCAGAGGAGTTGTAAGCTCGCGAATCTCAGGAGTTTGCCATGCGTTTCCTGTCCTTTGACGGAATGATAGGTCAGCTTGCCGGTCACGCCCGTCGGTTACTGAGCAGCAACCTCAGTCCCGGCTGGCCGCTAAGGACGGTGTTCCTGCGCGAGAGTTACGAGTATCCTGTCGATGATGGTATCCGTATCCGGTTCGAGCCGGACGCCTGTCCGGACACGTTCCATACCGGTAGCATATTGTTCTATGTGCAGGACGTGCCTGTGGTCATCTTACGAGATGGTGAGATCACCAACCGCAAGCTGGCGTCCCTGTTCGGCTCCGGTCTGGTCGCATCGCTCATCGGGGAGCTTGCAGGCAGACCGGACGATGATGTGCAACTCCGCATATCCGGTCATCTGGACCGAATCTTCCGGGCTTCGTTACGTTCGTTTGCCGACATCCGGCGTATCTGGCGTGACCGGTGCGAGCGGGCGACGGAGCGTGAGCTGGATTCACTTCCCATGTTATTGGAGACGGTGCACCGGTTGCCCGTACAGCAGCGGATAGACCGGATACGTACCAGACGGGTTCTGCTCGGTCACGATGCGATGGAGCTGGGCACAGGCAGCGTCGCCATCAACAGGATCATTCAGGCGATGATGATGTTTGAGACGCTCCAGGGCTCGGATGTACAGGCTTATCGTTCTGCGGTACGGGCAGCCGGTCAACTGCTGATAGGCGGTATGAACCTGATGGCGATAGACCTGTTGACCCGTATAAACTGGAGTCTGTATACAGGCAACCTGGTACTGAGGATGGGGCGCACCGTGTTCCTGGTGGGACCGGACTCGTACTATCCCAGGGTGCACATCTTACGAGGCGACGAGTTGCACATCGATCGTATCGGTAGAGGCTGGCGCAGGTTGAGTCCGGAGCGACTGTTCGATGGCGATATCCGTGCCATCTGTTCCGCTTTGAGGTTACTGTTCACTTCGGAGCCGGACCGCATCCAGCCTGTCACAGACGAGAGGATACTGGCTATCTATGACGAGCGGACTATGCTGGAGGAACCTGCATATTGCAGGTAGAATACACTTCAAAATCTCGTTTGAGGTGTCGGCATGTATATAGACCTGTACCTGTTACACTATTTGCCTGAGCGGTTCATGGCAGATGAGCAGCGGTCGCCGGAGCTGATGGGCATGTTGCCCATAGACCTCTCTGAGAACTGGTATTCCCCGGTGTTCACGTTGCACCAGAGCGGTATCCTGCAGGTATCCGGTGACCATCGTCTGCTGGAGCGGCTGGAGCATAGCGACCGGCGCTGGCAGTTGCTTCTGGAATATCTGCATGATGAGGCGCGTTCCGGTTACGAGCGCATGTTGCACATGCTGGGCTACAGTGCCGACGGTTCGGACGATATGCTCCCCACTCTGTACAGGGCGATTGCGCACATGTTGCTTTCCCGTCCCGATGCCCTGTTGCTGGAGCAGGGCACTCAGATGGCGCTGGCGCTCTGGAACATGAGTGACCTGTACCCGTTCACCGATCAGATCTCCAGCTACCAGGTATGGCCTTATCTCTCGGAGGGTTCCATCCGTGACGGTGATATGGCGGTATCGGTGTACAAAGTGCATCTATAGGTGGTGATAGTCATGAGCGGTTTCCGCATACTGGTCAAGGGCACGTTGAAGGACCTCATCGTGCAGTTGGCCAGGCGGGAGGCGAAGGTGCTCAGTTACTCCGAGATGGGCGGTTACGTGATGGCTCATGTGCTCGCGCCTGCCGATACGATATATGACTGGTATGCCGAGGACCTGCTCCCCCCATACGATAACGGTACCCTGGTACACTTCGTATCGTTACCTTCCAGCGAGCCTGGTCGCCCCTGACACGGAACTGCCCGTATTCCCAGACCGCACAACTCCCGCCGTCCAGGTTCAGCGCATACTCCGCTCCTTTGCATGCCCGTTGCAGGTCCCTCAGCGTGCCGAACCGATACACGAACCAGAACTGTTGTGCCCGCACGCATACCGCGACACGATGCGTTCGCCTATCCGTATCCAGCTTAGGGAATTGCTTCCTCCAGCGTGAGAACGGTACCGGTCGTCCGTTCTCCACCAGCATCGGACCGGCGGCGAGCCAGAACTCGCTCTGTCGGTACAGTCGCTTCGCTTCACTTTCATCGTGCACCACGTGCAGTTTGCCCTGAGCCACGGCGAGCGCCGGCACCAGTTTCCCGTACTGAACCTGTCTGCCGTCCGATTTGAGTGTTCCCCAGTCCAGGTACGAGATGGAGAACGCGCCGGCTTGTGCAGGCGCTCTGGCGGGCACTATCTGCAGCTGGTGGGTCTGCAGGGAGAATATGGCGGTGATTGCCAGCAGAACTTTCATCGCTTATCCCGCCCATAGCAGTACCTGCGAGCCACCCGTTTGCTATCTTTATCCTGTGGTGAGCGATATGGTAACCGTACTGGAAGGCGATTGTGTGCAGCATCTGATGCGTATGGGGCAGAAGTTCCATCTGACCTTTCTGGACCCGCCGTTCAATCAGGGCAAGCATTACGAGAACGCGGACGACGACCTGCCAGACGAGCTCTACTGGAGCTGGATAAAGCAGGTTTGCCATCTGGTCTATGAGCGTTCTCATGACGGTGCAGCTCTGTACTTCATGCACAGGGACAAGAACGCCGGCTGGTTGATGCAAACGCTCATGGAGACCGGCTGGCGGTTCCAGAACATGATCATCTGGCGGAAGCTCACCTCTGCCGTGCCGTGCAGTATCCGGTTCGGCAAGAGCTATCAGATCATCGTGTTTGCCACCAGAGGCAAGCCCCGCTGTTTCCACCGGTTGAGGATAGACCCGCCGTTACCGGCTGGATACTCACAGCCGAGGCTGAACGGCGTGTATGTGACCGACGTTTGGGACGATATCCGTGAGTTGACGTCGGGATACTTTGCCGGTGACGAGGCGTTACGGGACGACAGGGGCGAGCGTATCCATAAGCAGCAGTCGCCGGTGGCGCTCTTGTTGAGGATCATCCTGAGCTCTACCTGTCCCGGTGATGCGGTGTTGGACCCGTTTGCCGGCACAGGCACAACCGGCGTAGTGGCTCAGCAGCTCGGCAGGAGTTGCGTGCTGATAGAGAACTCACCACGCAATGTGCAGGTGATACAGCGCAGGCTGGCCGTGCTGAGAGAGGCAGATAACGTACAGCGTTACCGACGTTACTACAGGTTCACATCGGACCTGGACAGGATCTGGCCAGTACAGAAGGAGGTAGACGATGCATATACCGGTCTGTTTGAAGTATCTGGCTGATGACGACCAAATGGAGATACTGGAGTCTTTGCAGTACGATGAGCGCTCCATCGCTCGTGGTGATGCGTACACTGTTGCGTCGTTTGAGTCGGTACTCGGTCTGCATCTCGGTGACCGGCTGAGTGAGGACAACTGGCACCATCTGGTGGCGGTGTTAATCCCTGACGGCAGGATGCTGGTTGCCGACGAGCAGTGGGATATTGCAAGGGAGTTGATGGAGTCCGAGCCGGAGCGTCGCGTAGAGGTGTTGAGGACTTACATGCACGATACGATCCTGCTCGAGTTGGCGCAGAAGTGCAGGCTCATTGGATACAACATCAACGCCGGTATCGAGAGCAACAAGCACTCCATCCAGTCGGAGATCGCTCTGGCGTTACAGCAGGGCAACCATCTGAGTTTCCCCTATTCCAGCATGGTGTTAGGGAACATGCTCTATGCCGCGCACCATGCCGACGACTATCCGTTTACGTTATGGCATGCCGCCTTTGAGCACTGGCCTGCGCTGGACTTCACCGAGTATTCAGACGGTGTACAGACGGTGTATCTGGTGTTCGATTTGCATGTATAGGGAGGTCTGTCATGCTCATCTTCCGTGACCAGAACGGCAACATGGTGGCCATACCATGGCATGCCATCAACGAGTTGCGGGTGGTGAAGCGGTTCCCGTTCGCCGGTGACGATATCTCCGAGGTGAACGATGCGGCGAAGCGTCCGGTATGGATGTTGCTGGTGAACGGCACCGCCATCGCCAGGTACAGCGATGCCGAGCATGCGGAGCAGGAGCTGGAGCTCATTGCGCAGGCCATCTGCACGCAGAGGATGTATTTCCTGTCCGATGCGAGGCAATCGTCCGATTAGTCGGTACCGTTTACCGTCCGTTCGTATATCTCTATCATCAGGTGAAGCAGAATGAGGTTCAGGTTCCGACGGAGGTTCTCTCTTGGTCCGTTCCATTTCAACCTGTGTCGTCGCGGTCTTGGCGGCTCGCTGGGCAGACGTGGTGTACGGATAGGTATCACCAATCGCGGCAACCTGTACATATCCGTTGGTATTCCCGGCACAGGTATCAACTTCTATCACGAGTTCGGAGGCGGTAAACGTCGTGGTAAGGGTTCATCTGATAGCGGTTAGTCTTGCAGCGGGCTTCCTGTTACTGGCGCGTTCCATACAGAACGAGCCGGTTCAAACGGCTCGGCCTGCGGACTGTCTGCAGGCTCCTCCATGTAGCGGAGCGGTGCACACCACGATACTGCAGCTGGTGCGTGACGGTAACCGTTACGACAGGCGTGCGGTTCGTGTGAACGGCAAGGTGCAGATGCTGAAGCTCCGCAAGAACCGCTGTGGCGATTACGCCTACTTCGTTCTCAAGGACCGCGAGGGGTACTTCGTCTCCGTTACCGACTACACGAGCAACAGGGAATACTCCGAGCGTTACGGCGAGCTGGAGGTAACGGGCTTCTACCGGGCGGAGTTGCACAATCTGGACGTATGCAGGGAGGTCAAGCGATGACACCAGAGCTCACAGATGTGATTGAGCGGTTGAACCGCAAGTATGCAGCGGACGGCAAGAAGCGTATCGGTCTGGCTACCGAGATGATCAAGCCACGCGAGCGTATCCCCACCGGCTGTTTCATGCTGGACGCCATCCTGGGCGGCGGTATCCCGATGGGCGTGGTGACCGAACTATCCGGTAGCGCCGGTAGCGGTAAGACCACGATGGCGATGTATACGGTTGCGATGTCGCAGCGCATGCATCCCGATTCGGTGCAGGTGTATATCAGCGCGGAGGGTCCTCTGCATCCGCATGCGCTGGAGCTGGCAAAGGTGGATCCGAGTCGTGTGGTCATCTTTGAGCCGTTCGAGTATGCCGAACGCGCGATGGATGCGTTGAAGGATATCCTGAAGGAGATCCGCGGCTCGGTAAGCGTTGTGGTGCTGGATTCGGTAGCCGCGCTGGCGCCCTACATGGAGGTGGAGTCGGTAGAGCGGTCTGGCATGGAGGGTCAGACGGTAGGTGTATTGTCGCGCGTGATAGACAAGTTCTACCGGGTGTTCACCGGCACTGGACTGTTCGCAGAATCGGCGGTGATTGCCGTCAACCAGTTCAGGCAGCAGGTGGGCAGCACGCCGTTACCGCCGACCGTCAAGGGCGGTATGAGTTCCCAATACTTCCCCAAGTTGCGGATATGGCTCACCAGCAGTCCGTCCAGGCGGTTGAAGCGCAGTGACGTGAAGGGTCTGGAGGTATTGCCCGGTATTCCGGACTTCAGCGCCTACGGCGATAACGATGCGGTTGGGCACGAGGTGGACGTGCAGATCGTGAAGGACAATACCGGCGGCATCCCGTTCCGACGCGGTATGTATCGTGTCATCTACGGATACGGTTACGATAACTTCCAGCCGGTGGTCACCTACGGCGAGCGGTTCGGTCTACTGGTTCGCAAGGGGGCATACTATCAGTATCGGGACCTGAAGGTGCAGGGACTGTATCCGTTCATTGCCGAGTGCATGAGCACCGGCATGTGGGACGAGCTGGCATCCGAAGTCATGAAGCGAGTCATCCAGAAGCCACAGGCTATAGTGCAGGAGGTCGCAGCGGATGAAGGACTCTTCCAGGAAGCTTAGCGAGATAGAGCGACTCGCCCAGATGGAGTTGCCTGTGGATGAGCTGGACGACGCTCGTCATAGCGTTACGGTGGAGCGGTTCGAGCAGCGTATCAACAAGATACTGTCTAAGGTGTATCGTCAGCATCTGGTGCCTCCGAAGGAGGTGCAGACGCTGGCTCGGCAGGCGCTGGAGATACTGCGTGATGGCAGTCTGCAGGAGCGACGCACCACAGGCATGGCGGTATTGTCCGGTCTGATCAACCGGGCTTATTGCGAGCATCTGGACGATGATGGCAACTTCCGTCCGCTGGAGTTGCGTTACGGTAAGCATCTACCGGACAATTATTCCACCTATATTCCCTCCACGACAATAGCCGATGCGCATCCCGATGCGGAGTTGTTGCTGATAGGTGAGGCGCCTGCGTTCGCCGAGACCAAGATCGGTGTGCCTCTGGCGGACCTGTGGAACGTGACCGGTTCGCTCTGCGGCGTATGTGTCAACTTCCAGCGTTGCTTCTTCAACACCGTGCTGGTGAAGGGCAAGACCGCTCCTCAGTTTGAGCAGCGTCTGTACGGTTGCGAGTTCTCCGAAGCGCCGGAGCATCTTGCCCGTGTCGCCAGGGTGAACGCCGGGGGCATGACCTGTTACACCGCAGGTGAGGTGTTGCGCAAGGCGCTGGTTCATGTCGGTATAGGGCGCAACTCGTGGGGCGAGTATCTCAATCAAACCCGGTGTGATGTGCTGGCGGTGGCTACGAACGTGTTGAGAGAGACCACGCTCGCTCCCAGTGATAAGGGCATGGCCAATCAGAGTGCGCCGGACCAGAAGTATATGGAGCATGCCGACTGGTTATGGCTGGAGGCGGCGATGATGGCGCCAAGAGCCACGGTGTTGCTCGGTGGCAAGGCGATGCTGGGCTATTGCACGGTGACCGGCAGCAAGCGCACCAAGGGCTCCGGTCTGCTGGACTACCATCATCCGTTCGGCATGGTGTATCGCACCTATCATCCGGCGGCGTTGATGCGTCAGTTCAGCGTCTGGCAGGTCGAGGACGAGCTCCGGCGCGCCTTTGAGGATAAGGTAACCAGACAGCAGGTGAACGAGAACGAGCGCTGGCAGGCTCGTGCGATGCTGGTGCATCTGGTGGATGCGTTGCTCGCCGCCAAACGCTACTGTCTGAAGCCGGATCCGCTGGACAGCAAGTCCGCAGGATACAACCAGATCATCCCCTCCTATCTGACCAGCCAGTTCGCCGATCGGCACGAATCCGATCTGGAACAGGATTAGCGGTACCATTCAGGTCTGTTCCCCCTATCTCTATCTATTGACTACTTTTGTGATGGAGGTATAGCCCTGATGGAATCCAGAGGCAGTTCCGATGTGGGTGCGGTGCTGGAGTTGAAGGATGTGCAGCAGCGGGATGAGCAATGGTTGAAGCAGGCGGCGGCGATGCTCATCAACGGGCTGTTGCGTGTTATCACGTCCGGCAACGTGCCCGCCGAGGTGCATGTGGACCCTTCTAAGATCGACCTTCTCAAGGAGCTCAGTCTGCAGGAGATGGTGTCCGAGCTGGTTCAGCCCGGTGATCCCAACGAAGGGAACGTGCGTATCGTTGCCGACTGGTGGGACGGTAACCGTTCCAGGCTGGTGTTCGTGCCTCGTGACGGCATGATGTGGCCCTATGTGGTCTCGGTGGCGGAGCAGGCGGAGGCGACGGTGTTCGCTGCAGTCTTTCAGCAGTTACAGTCGCGCGGACTGGAGCAGGCGCTGGCTCAGTTCGGGCTGGACCTGCAGACGCTGATGCGGTCTCCGAAGCTGGTGCAGGACACGGTATGGTTCCAGTTCCAGTTGATGCTTCATGACCGGTTGAAGTCGTCCATCATCACTCCGCAGGAGATACCGCTATTCAAGTCATAGCGAGGCGATTCTTTATGGACACGATGCAGCTTCTGCTTTATGCCGGTGATCGCACCTGCGAGAGCTGGTTGCAGGGCGGGTTCAGGAACCTGAAGCGGATAGTGGATGCTGCGGAGTCGGTTTGGGACGGTCTCAGTCCCAGACCGGACTTCCAGCACCGGTTGCGGTTACCTGCGCCCCCGCATGGTGCTTATGCCGAGCATCAGCTCTACGTGAAGGTGTTGCTCTATCTGCCATTACTATCGGAGCAGGAGTATTCGCGCTGGCGTCAGTTGATGGGGCTGGGCGATGCCATGAGGCTCAGGGTATCGGTGGTGCCGTTCCAGTTGAACGTGATGGACGTGCCGGAGTATGGTATCTGGCACCGTCATGTGCGCATGTTGCGTGACGTGTTGCGCTGGTGGGAGTCGAGCATAGACCCGTACGGCATGTTGAGTTCTGCCAGGCAGGACGAGATTCTGGTGCGGTGTATGCAGGACATCACGATGCCGTTCAGTCAGTACATGAGGAAGCATGTGCTCAGGGATGGTCGGTCCCCGCTGGTAGATTGCAACTCCCTGTTCCTGTTGAACCTGTTCCTGTTCACCAGGGACATAGAGGCGGTGCGTATCAACTGGAGCATCGTGACGGAGAGCACTTACGAGCAGTTACACAACGCGCTGGTATCTCAGGCGAGGATGCGCAGCTGGAACCAGCTGGTACGGCGCATTCAGGACGGCAGTCCGTCCATCACGCATCCGTTTGAACTGTTCAATGAGGTGGAGCAATGAGGGACTTCGGCGGCGTGTTGACACGTCAACTGGAGCGTGTAAGGTCTGTGAACCGGTCGCCTGTGCTGGGCACACCGCTCCGGTGGACTTCCGGCTGGGGCGACAGGATCCCTGCGATGCTGAACGGCTGGAGCAGCGGTCTGTTATTGATAGCCGGTCAATCCAACCATGGCAAGTCCAGTCTGGCGGTCAGTCTGGGATTGCAGTTCCTGCAGGCGAACCCCAACCTGTGGATACTGGACTTCACGATGGACGATGATATCCGCGACCGTATCAGCAAGTATATTGCCATCCTGTCCGGTCTATCGCCTGATGCGGTCAAGATGGAGCATGAGTATCTCACCAAACTGGGCGGTTCGGTGAGGGAGCGTTATCTGCAGCGTCTGGACTATGCTTACGATATCATGGCATCGCTGGACCGGCTGATAGTGCTGGATGCGCAGGGCATGTATGAGGTATTGCACGGTGAGGAGAACGCTCATGGCATTGTGGCGCCCTCCATAGAGACCGTGCAGCGCATCACGCAGCAGTTGTATCTGCAACTGCGCGGTACCGAGGACCAGATACTGGTCATCATAGACGCCATCAATGATCTGATTGTGGAGCAGTCGCCCAATATCGGGGACAACGAGCGTCTGGCCCGTATCGGCTCCGCGATGATGAACATCTCGCAGTTATATAATGCGCGTATCATTGCCACGTCGCATGCGCGGAAGGTGACCAACTGGCGCAAGCCGCGCATGGATGATGTGTATGGTGCGAGCGCATTGAAGTATGCCGCGAAGGTGATCACCTTCGTGTATAACGACTACAAGGCTCGTCGGTCCGATTCCTCGCTCACCATAGAGACGGAGCCGTCGGGCGAGGTGATAGATATCTGGAGGGAAGGTTTCAACAGTGGGCATCGGTCTGCGCCGATACTCATCTGGAACTTCCTGAAGAACAAGACTTCGGCGATGGACGGCAATGCGTTCCTGTTACTGGACCCGTTCACTACCGGTGTCTATCCTGTTGCGGCGGACGAGTGGGACTATTACGAGTCGTTGCTCTATCAATAAACTTCAAGGAGGTGACGTCCAGTGGATGCGATGAGACGGGGCAGTGCGTTCCGTCAGGCTCAGTCTGTGCAGGATGTGCAGGGCTCGCCCGATGTGGTCAACCTGCGCGGTCGTCAGTATGTGGTGGTTCGGCGCAGGTTACAGGAGTTGCGCAAGGACCATCCCGACTGGCGTATCGTGACGGAGTTGCTGAGCGAGACGCCCGATACCGCCACCTTCAAGGCGACGGTGATTGATGTGGAGGGCAACATCATCGCCACCGGTCACGACCGCGCAACCGGTGAGAACTGTGTGGCTCTGGCGGAGACCGGCGCTATCGGGCGTGCTATCACCATCGCCGGATACGGTTCAGACGACCTGCTGGAGCGCATGAACGAGGCTTCGGAATAACACAAAGAGGAGGTATACCCATGAGACCCATCATCCAGATGATATTCACCGTTCAGGAGGTACGGCAGCTGGATAACGGCACGCTGTATGTGCGCGGTTACACCATTGCCGGACGCGACCAGAACGGCAACACGAACTTCGCCAGCGTGACGGTGTTCATTCCCGACACCGCGCAGCACATGCTGGACGCGGCGATGTCGCTGGAGGTGAAGCAGCGCGTGTTCGTGATGGGCGCGCTCTCTACCGACACGTACATCGGTAAGAACAACGATGTGCGCATCCGTTACACGGTGAACTATCCGCAGGCGTTCATCCCGCTGGACGTGCCGCAGGCGGAGCCTGTGCAGGACGAGGTGGAAGATCAGGCAGATAGTGAGCCGGTCAAGGCGGAGCCGCGTCGCGTGGAGATGTCCGGCACCGCACGTGCTGTGAGTTCGGTGAATAACGGTCGTTCACGACCGGCTACCTTCACCATCCCGCGTCCGCAGCGTGTAGCCGCAACCGCCCAGAAGGTTGAGGAGCCCGATGAGGGCGACCCGTTCGCCGACGCATAAGGGGAACACGGACGCATAAGGGGGACGGAGACGGATGGCGGATGTAGAGAGCATGCTGATAGACTTCATGGAGCGCAACGTCATCCTGGTGGCGAAGGTGCAGTGGTTCATGCCACATGATGGCGAGTTGAAGCCGATGCTCCATGAAGGCAATATCATCATCAAGCGTGTGCCGCTGCGCATGAGTGATCTGTTTGAGGTGCATGAGAACGAGATGATCAGCTCCAACATGATGCTCATGCATCGCAGGTACGGCTACCCGAACATCTCTCTACATCCCGCCGTCGCCCGCGTGACGCTGGACTACATCCTGGTTCCTCAAGGCGATACCAAGCAGAGGATAGATGTGCAGGACGGTGGCATCGACGTTTCAGCCCAGCATCTGGCTTCCGGTGATCCAGACACGTTGTGGGACGCGCATACGCATCTGCTCAATACGATGCTATCGGTGTTCATCAAAGACCACCAGCGCATCAGCAGGATGCAGTTCCACCGCATCATTGAACGGATAGCAAAGACCACCGGCAAGACGCGTCGTGTGGCGCCGCCCACTCACGGCTTTGAGAGGTACAGGGGCAACGGTTCGGAGTGGTTGCAGTCGGAGTTTGACGACAGGCTGGGCGTGTTGCGCATAACGGATGGTGACGGTTTATGGAGTCATATACGGTCTCTGGTCTCCTATCTGATGCATCTGCTGAACCGGACGAAGCGACCGGCGAAGCTGAGCATCCATTCCGCGTTGAGACCGATGTTGTTCAAACAGTCTGATGGTGGTTACGTGCTTGACGAGTTAGGGATGCTCAACAAGAGCACGGAGCCGATAGACGATGCGCTCTTTGCCTGGACGACGGAGACGTTGCCCGCTCAGGTGTTCGGATACGTCAGTCTGGCTCCACAGACCAGGTTTGTGTGGTGCACCAGAGAGTTTGTGGTCTGTATGGACTACCGTATCTGGCGTATGGATTCCGTGCTGGGCACGCTCCTGCCCAGCGTGTATCTGGTGGCTCTGGACCTGAAGCGCCAGCTGGCGTATATCCTGTTCCTCAACCAGCTACCTGGCGGTAAATGCGACGGTTCGTATCGGCTGGCGGAGTTCATACCGGCGGATTCCATGAACGCGCTCACGCTCACCATGTGTCTGCTGGCGTTGAGTAACTCCGTTCCCGAGCTGTTTGATCCTTCACTGCTGGACGATATCGGTATCCGCGAGCTGGAGTTGAGACTGCCGTCCTGGATGGACAGTAAGCTGGTGTTCACCTGCAATATGAGGGCGTTATCAGACCTGCACGGTAGAGTGCTGGACTTCAACCTGTTGCCGGACGGGTTTGATAAGTATATCCAGGACATACTGTTGATGTTCACTCAGACCGGATACAAACGGTGCAGTGTGGCGGTGCGGCTGGGCACGCAGTCCATGCCGTTGAAGGTGAAGCATCCCGCGCAGATGGGACTGGCTGCCGGTGTGAACCGGATAGAGGGCACGTCCAGCATCAGTTTGATATGGCCTTATCAGCGCTGGATGAAGCGTTCGTTCGCGCAGATGGACACCTTGCCATGGCATGTGCTGGCGTGGCGGTTCTTTGATTGTGCCGCCCGTTGCGGTTTAAGGGACCGGTTCGCGCGTTACCTGTGGCGGGTGGACAGGTCCGCTGCGGAGTTACTGTTCGGGTTGAGAACGCTTGCCGGTATGGGCGAGCCTATCGTGCCCATATGGGACGCGGCTTCCCTGAAAGGCGATCGGGACAACTGGTCATACGATGCCCGGCATGTGGTGTCCGGGAACGAGTTCCGACGCATGGGCAGGCGGTTCGTGGTGACGATAGAGGAGTATAGAAGCCAGATTATGGAGTTCGACGTGGAGCGGTTCCTCACTTTATGGCCATCATCGAGGAGTATGCTGGAGTTAGTGATGTCGGAGGATTAGAGATGGGGCAGTTGAGTATCGCGCTGGAAGAGGATCTGGGCGCATACCAGTCCTGTGCGTTCGGCGTGTTCCGCGTGCTGGATATCCGTGACGCTTCGCCTTCCGAGTTACTGGAGTGGCTGGGCGAGGAGTCTTATGTGGCGCTGGACTTTGAGACCGTCAGTCCGCCCGGTGCGGATATCAACACGCCACAGCATTTCCAGTCCGCCGAGCCGGTGCTGGCTGCGCTATCGCACCATCACGGCATGATGGTGCTGGTCTGTCCTCCTCAGCACGATACTCGGCGTTCGGACAGTTTGTGGAAGCCATTCCTGGAGACGTTGCTGGGTCGTACTCTCATCATGCACAACGCATCCTATGATGCGATGTTCTTGTGGCGGATTACCGGCACCATACCGGAGCGTATCATCGATACGATGGTGTTGTACGGACTCGTCACGCCGGGCAGGGCTATCAGCGCCGTGATGCGGTCGCAGTCGTTGGCCACTGCGGTGCAGGTGATACTGAACTACAGTATGGACAAGTCGGTAAGGGAGACCTTCCTGGCGGACAGGTTCGACTATATCCATGCGGAGCAGTGTCGGTATGCTGCAGAGGATGCCAGGTTGACCTATCTGCTGGCGGTAAGGCTGGCTCAGTTGATCTGTCAGGAGGGCATCCAGGAGATAGCGAAGCTGGAGTATCTGCTCACGCCGGTGCTGTTGAGGATGCAGAGACTGGGCGTATCGGTAGACATGGAGGTAGTTGCCTCCTATTCGGAGCGTGTTGCCGAGATACAGGCGATGCTTGCCGACAGGTTGTACTCGTTGCTGGAGCAGGACGACAGGGCGATATTCGCGCTGGATAACGGTCGTCCGGTGTCGTTGAAGGAGCTGGTGCATTGTATCCGCACGGGCGATACCAGGACGTTTGACGCGTTACCGAAGCCGTGTACGGACATCAAGCGCAAGCCCGGTCAGACGGTCAAACGCACGGCTCAGGATATCCTGAACCTGAACTCCTCGCAGATGATAGGCAACTATCTCAAGATGATATCCGGCTATCGGATAGTGGGCTCGGATTCGCGCAACCTGGAGACCTATTCCAACGCGCTTCGTACCGGTGAAGCCGCGCTGAGCTATCCCGACGAGTATCGCCACATGGTGGTGCAGTTCATTGAGACGCTCTTGCGGTATCGTGCGGTGAGCAAGATCCAGAGCACCTATCTGCAGTCGTGGCAGCAGCTGGAGTTAGACGGACGGGTGCATACCACCTATCTGCAGACGTATGCGGAGAGCGGTCGCATCTCCAGCAGGCATCCCAACCTGCAGAACTGTCCCAGACCGGACACCACGCAGTTCCTGGTGGATTATATCGGTGAGCCGCTGGATATGCGAGGCATGTTCGTTGCACCTGAGGGATGCGTGCTCATCACGGCGGACTACAGTCAGTATGAGTTGCGCGTGGCGGCGGAGCGCGCCAACGAGATCAAGATGATAGAGGTGTATCAGCGCGAGTATGAGGTGCGCCAGCAGATAGAGCGTCTGCTGTTTGAGAGGTACGGGCTCTATCCCTGGCAGGAGGAGCTGGTGCAGCAGGTGATGGAGCAGGACGAGCAACTGCAGAAGCTCCTCAAGCAGATGAAGGATCTGGACTTCCACACGCTGAACGCCTCACGCATCTTTGGCAAGCCGCCGGAGCAGATCACCAGGCAGGAGCGGTCTGAAGCAAAGACCATCTCGTTCGGCGTGTTGTACGGGATGCAGGCCAAGAGTCTCGCGGAGACCATCTGTCGCATGACAGGCAGGGATATGAGCTTCGACGAGGCTCAGAGGCTGTTAGATATCTACTTCAGCACCTACAAGAACCTGGATTTATACATCAAACGCACCATATTTGATGCTTTAAGGAACGGTTATGTTGCCTCCATCATCGGCAGGAAGCGCTGGTGCGACTGGCCTCCTGAGCCGGAGGAGTTCGGGATACGTTCGCTCACCACATCGGTCAAAGCGGCTGTGGAGCGGGAGTCGGTGAACCATACCATCCAGGCGACGAACGCCGATGCCACCAAGTTCGCGCTGGTATTGTTCCATCACAGACTCGCGAAGCGCGGTTTGATCGGGCAGGAGGTATCCCCGCAGGACATCTATCCCGTATTGACGGTGCACGACGAGATTGTGGTGCAGTGTCGTGAGGGGATGGAGAACGAGATAGCGCTCCTGTTGAGAGACTGCATGGTGGAGGGCAGCGTCCGTGCCGGGCTCAGAACGGTGCCAACGGTAGTGGAGGTATCCATCGGCAAGACGTGGCGCAAGTAGGAGGTCGACTATGGACGCATACACCAGGGAGTTATTGCGCCTGCGTCATGATGCCCGCTGGACGAAGGCTGTATCCGGCCTGCCTGACAGTTTAGCCGCCCGCACATTGAGCATCGTCGCGTGGTGTCGGTATCTGTGTCCCACTCTGGATGCCGGTTACGTGGCGCGCTGGAACTGCGTGACGCTGGTCTGGGAATGGCAGGGCAAGTTACTGGCTATCATCGTACCGGACCAGTTGAATCCGTTTGATGAGGACGATCCAGCCGATGAGATTTGCGCGTTCTACATGGACCGCACCACCGGCGAGTTATGGCGTGAGACCGGGTTCAGTCGTGTCGGTTCCGGTTGCATGCATCCCATATTCCCACCGCAGGTAGAGCAGAAGTTGCTGGAAGCTCATTCCAGCGGTGTCCAGAACCAGACGCGGAGACGCAGCAAGCCCATGAGTGCGTTCCGGTTCCGTCGTCTCTTTCCCGACCTGGAGATACCGACAGATAAAGACGACTATACCACGCTGTTCCCGCGCGAGGAGCGTGAGGAGAGTCGCTGGCGTATCCACATCAAGCCGATTATTGAGGGCATCACCGTGAGCGCGATGCGGTATCTGATGGAGGAGTGGTTACCAAAGACCTTCAAGTCCATGCGCACAAGGAGGAATCCATGAGACTGGCGCATATCTCAGACTGTCATCTGGGGTTCGGCAGACGCGGGATGCGGTTTGCCGAGCAGGACGTGTACCGGTGTTTCCAGACGGCGATGAGTGAAGCCCGGCAATGGGCGGACGTTATCCTGGTCACCGGCGACCTGTTTGATAACGTCCGACTGGACGTGGATGCGCTCAGGCTGGCCGCGTCGGAGTTCTCCGCCTGCAAGCAGCCGGTGGTGATAGTGGGCGGTAACCACGACGTGCCCGCCATGGTCGGTGTGGAGTCCCCGCTCTCCATGTTGAAGGAGATGTGTCCTTCCATCCATCTGGCGGAGCGGGAATATCAGCGGTTCGACGTGTCCGGTCTGGAGATACATGCTGTGCCTGCGCGGTATCTGGCGCGCTGGACGGAGTGGATTGAGCCGGACAGTAAGTGGAGCGTGCTGGCAATACATGGCGTGCATGCTTACAGTCCGATGAGGCCGCCTGGTGATGCATGGCTCATCCCGCAGTTGTATGATGCCTCTCGCTTCCGGTATGTGGCGCTGGGCGACCTGCACGACTGGCACAGTCTGCCCACGCGGTATCCGCCGAGGGAATACTATGCCGGCTCCACCGCGTATTGCAGTTCCAATATCTGGTCGGAGCAGAGCCCCAAGGGCTGGTTGAAGGTAACGATTGGCACGTTACTGAATGTGCAGTTCGTGCGTATCAAGCAGCGCGGCTGGCTCACCGTGGAGCTGGACCTGGACAGTCTGGAATCCGACCCGTTGATAGAGCTTGAGATGCGACTCAACAGCGCGCTGATTGAGAAGCTGACCACAGGTGCCATCCATCGGGAGCCGCCCGTGTTGAGAGTGATCATCCGTTCAGCCGACCTGAACAGGTTGAACCAGGTGGAGAGCTCCATTCGCGCTCAGAAGCTACCTGTGTCCGCGTTGTATGTGGTCAGGCGTTACAGGAACTTCATCGTTCGGCACCACATCGCTCAGGGCGATCTCAGGACGCGCTGGATAAACTATGTGTCCTCACGGTTGAACGAGTTACCGAAGGGCGTGGACGCTCAGGAGGTCATCCGGCGCGGACTGGAGGCGCTGGAGTTGAACGGCGACTTCAACGACGCACTGCGCGTGCTGGTGCATCTGCCCGATGATGATCCGGATCCCATCCTGAGCGGTACTTCCTGAACCTCGTTTCCCTATCTATCTCCACTGGAAAGGGGGAATAGCCAGTGGAGATAGAGGCAAAGAACAACTACATCCTCGTGGAGGACATCGGATCCGTCAAGCGAACCGCAGGTGGACTCTACCTGCCGGACAGGATAGACCAGGAGCCGCGCTGGTTCAAGGTGGTGCAGGCAGGACCGGGTTTGCCCGACATGTTCGGTAACATCCAGCGACTGGACTATCAGCCGGGCGAGTATGTGTATGTGTTCCCTCATGCGGTGCATCAGGTGAACCTGAAGCATTACGGGCCGGACTATCCCGACGAGCAGATCACGTTCGTCTCTGAAGGCGATGTGCTCGTCCGTTCCAGAGAGCCGTCCAGTCTGCAGTTCCAGCCGGTAGGTTCGTATTGCATCATCCACAAGATACAGATACCGGAGAGCAGGACGGCAGGTGGTATCTATCTGCCGGACCAGTCGGTGCCACCGCCCAGTCTGGCGAAGGTGCTGGCTGTCGGTACGGGGTACAGGACGGCGGCGACCGGTGTGTTCGGTCTACTTGCCGGTATGGCGGGACTGGATGTGAGTCGGTTGAGGGAGCTGGTGAAGGAGCATGTGCCGCTCTCGGTGCAGCCCGGCGATACCGTGTTGATTGTGAGCACGGCGCCCATGAAGCTCTCGCTGGAGCAGTTCGGCATGAAGGAAGTTTATTACATCGTCGGCGAGGCGGATATCCTCGCTGTGTTAAGGAGTGATGAGTAGATGTTGAAGCCAGGCAAACGCTACCTGTTCAGGGACCGTTACGGCTTGCTGGTAGAGTTCATCGTGCTGGAGCTGACGCCGAACGGTAACGTCAAGGTGAGACGCGGCGAGGATGGCGGTGTATTCTGGCTGTCTGCGGAGCAGATGGCCCGGTATGAGCTGGTGGAGGAGTTGCCTTCTAAGATGGCAACTGCTCCACCGGTCATCGTGCGGGAGGATTCGTTATGATAAGGTTCTCCCGCTTCAAACCTGTATATGGAGGGGAACGGAACCGGTGGTGTTCTATCGTGCCTGTATCGTTGTCCTGTGTGCGATACTGCTGGCTACAATCGTGCTGTGCATAGGTCTGCTGGTCACATCTGCCAGGCTTATGCTAACAGGCGGCGCCGGATATCCTGCAACACCTGGCGGAGCTACATCAGATGGATGTCTGTCGCTCAGCAGGTGAAGCGTTGTGAAGGCGGCGGGCAGATGTTTTGTTCATACCTGATGGTAACGATAAATACGTCAGTGGGAGGTAAGGAATGCAAGAGCTCAGATTCGACTACTTCAGACAGTTAGAGTACACGGGCAGTCTGGACGTGGAAGCGGTGGTCGTTCGTGTGGATGATCGACTGCGCCAGCTGATAGAGAACGCACAGCGGTTCCTGCAGGAGAACCGCAAGGCGTCCCATGTCTCCGTGCCGTTGAACGATGACGATTATGAGGTGGAGTTCCCAGAGAGCCCTGATCCGGACTACTATCCCGCTATGGTGGTAATGAACATATACAGGGGATACCTGATAATGGAGCTGTATGACGAGTACAGCATGATGGAATCCGATCTCGTCTATCTGCGAGAGTAGCAGGTGGAAAGCTATGAAGTCTCTCACATTCTACAACTTTGTGGAGGTACAGCACTCCGGCAGGTTCGATTTCAGCCAGGTATCGGTACAGCTGGATGCACGGCTCAGCGAGCTGGTAAATCGGGCGATTGACTTCCTGGAGAACAATTACCGTGCAACCTGTGTGGATATCGTGCTGATACCTGGCGAGTACGAGATACACCCCGATGATGATACGGACACCTTCGAGCCGTACGATGTGGTGCTGAAGGTCTATCGGAACCACTACATCCTGGAGTGCTCAGACGAGAACAGCATGGTGGTATCGCTCTCGTGCAGGCAAGGGGAGTGGGATACCATAGAGTAGATGACAGATTTGGAGGCAGTCGTCTGTGCAATACGTCAAATGCCCGAACTGTGGAAGCACTCAGATAGCGCTGGTAGAGATGGGTTCCTGTGATATGCAGAGGGAGACGCATATCGCTATTCGCGATAGCGTTCCGATATCGCTCATGCAGCACATCTCTACCAGCGGTTACCGCGCTGATCAGCAGGCTGTACGGTGCACCGAATGTGGAGCACTCCTTGCAGACGATCTGGACGACCTGGTTCGGAAGATCAAGAGCAGGAAGATCCGTGTGGTGAAGAGACCACGAGGTCGTACCATTACCGACATCGGTCCTGTTGTGTACGAGTGAGACAGATGACAGGTCTCGTGGAGAAACAAGCGAGCAAGTCAAACGGCATCGGTTATGTGCCCACACCGCAACACATTGTAGAGTTCATGGTTGGACTCTGTCGAAGGGAAGTTCGTTCGGTGCTGGAGCCTGCCAGCTCCGACACCGCACCGTTCCTGCGTCTGCTGCTCCAGAACAGCCCTTCCGTTCAGGTGCTTGCACTGGATATAGACCGTGTTCCGGACGATTTACCTTCCATACAAACGGACTTCCTGTTGTGGGACACAGACCGCAAGTTCGACCTGGTTATCGGTAATCCACCGTATGGGATTGTAGGCGATAGCAGTCACTATCCCATCGGGGAGTTGAAGGAGCGCAAGGCTCGGTATCGCCAGGTCATCAGCACATGGCACGGCAAGTACAACCTGTACGCCGCGTTTGTGGAGAAGGGGCTATCTCTGCTTGCCGATGAAGGCGAGTTGATATACATCATCCCGTCCAGCTGGATGCTGCTGGACGATTTCAGCAAGTTGAGGAAGCTGCTGTCGCTATATCATGTGGATGTATACCATTCCGGTCAGGTCTTCCCCGGCAGGAATGTAGATGCGGTAGTGCTGCATGTGAAACGTACCGGCAGGAACAGGCTGGTGTTGTATGCAGATGATGAACGGTTTGAGTATCAGCCGTATCATGGCGAGCCGATACGGTTCCTGCATCCCCATCATCTGCAGTTTGAACGTTCCGGCGTTCCGTTAGGTCATCTGTTTGACATACGGTTCGCTGCGAGAAGCACCGAGTTCAGGGATCACGTGAGCAGTGTTCCACTGGACGGCTACCTGCCTGTGCTTACCGGACGCAACCTCAAACCCGGGTGGATTGACTACGAGACCTGCTATTCTGGCTGGTGGATGAGCAGAGAATGGGCGTATCGGATACGTCCGTTCTACAAACAGACCAGGCTGGTAGTGGCACACACGAAGGGCACTCGTTGTGTAGCTGCAGTGGACGACAGGGGCTATCCGTGGCGCGAGGAGTTCCAGTTGATACCGAGATGCGAGATGGATTTGCATGCGATATGTGACTATCTCAACGGTGATGAGGTAAACAGGTATCTCTCGGAAGTGTACAGGAACATCATCCCGCATCTCACGCTGTGGATGCTGGCGAGGATACCGGTACCGAGTAGTCTGGTATCTGATAGGTTGACAGTGCTATAGAGGATATAGCGATGCTATCTCTGTCGTGGTATGGTGGCAAGATATACCTGGTGTCGGAGCTGCTGAAGCTGATACCGCGCCATCGTATCTATGTGGAGGTGTTTGGCGGTGGAGCGGCGTTGCTGTTGAACAAACGCCCATCTGAGGTGGAGGTATACAACGATATCAACAGGCATCTGGTGAACCTCTTCCGGGTATTGAAGAATCCCGAGAAGTTCGAGCGGTTCTTCCGACACCTGGCATTGACACCGCACGCCAGAGAGGAGCATCGTTACGCCTGTGCGCATTACGATGACGAGAGTTTGAGTGATGAAGAGCGTGCGGCGTTGTTCTACACCGCCATCTACCAGTCCATCAACGCCATACCGGGCTCGTCATGGAGCAGAACCACATGGGAGAGTCGCCGTGGGATGGCGTTGAAGACCTCCGCGTGGTTAGGTACGGTGGAGGGTCTACCGGAGATCGCCGAGCGGTTGATAAGGGTACAGATAGACTGTGACCACTTCAGTCGTATCATCCGCACATATGACACTCCGGAGACCTTCTTCTACTGTGACCCGCCCTATCTACCGGACACGAGAGTGGTATCCAGTGCATATCAGCATGAGATGTCGGCGGACGACCATATCCAGTTGCTGGAGCAGTTGCTTGCTGTTCAGGGCAAGGTGATGCTCTCTGGATATCCCAATGAGTTATATGACCGTTATCTGAAGGATTGGGAGCGCAGAGACTTTCAGATCCACTGCAGGAGTCGTGTTGGTACACCCGAGAGTCGCGGTTTGCATCACAAGCCCGTCCGAGTGGAACGGGTATGGATGAACTATGATCCGGAGGTGTCTGGTGTCTTACGATTGGACCTCTGATATGGAGCTATTGCTCCGTGCCGCCGTGCGCAGGAACTCCGGTCTGGTGGAGTCCATCATGGCGCGTGGTGAGAGTTATGAGGACATATTGCAAGATCTCAGGCTGGAGTTACTTATCAGGATGCGCCGTTATGATCAGGCTCGTGGCAAGGTGAGCACGTTCATTTACACTGTGGTTTACAGGGAGCTTTTGAACCAGATCAAGAAGCTCAACCGCCCCTGCAGATCCGGTTTGAAGCGGATTGCGCTGGACAATCTGATGGAATGCGAGCATCCCCACGAATACATGAAGGACTCTCTGGAGGACGAGGAGTTCGTTCGGCTGGTGCATTCCCACATAGCGGGCTGGTATGGTGAGCGGTGTGCGGACGAGTTTGTGCAGGCGGCGCTGGAAGGCAGACCGGCTGATCTGCCGAGGAGCACGAAGGCGATGATACGCAGGCGTTTGAAGCCTGTGATTGAGAAACACTTCAAGGAGGTTAGTTCATGAACGAGCTGGATTTGCTGTTGAGTTCCATTGCTGAGGTAGACAGACAGATTGCGGAGCTCCGCAAGCAGTTAGATGAGCACTACGACTACCGGCGCGTGCTGGTGGACCAGGTAGTGCAGTTTGCCAGGGAGAGAGGTTACAGAGACGGATATTCAAACGGCGAGTATCGTTACCATGTGGTGAAGCGGCTGGAGCCGCTGGATGTAGAAGGTATCGCTTCGGTGGCGCCCGAGCTGGTAGAACAGAAGGTGGTGGTTCAGGTGGACGGGCGCAAGTTGAGGTCTGCGTGGGAGACCGGGCTACGGGAGAAGCTGGCTCCTTATGTTCGTGAGACCGAATCGCACGAGGTATCGGTAGAGAAGCGCAAATCCGTCAGGGGGGTAGCGGATGAGACTAAACGTACACCATTTGAGTGATGTGCTGGACGAGCGTGCGGTGAAGGTGCTCTTCCAGGGCCATGCCGAGTTGAAGGACGGCTATCTGGAGTTTAAGGACTGCATGTCCGACTTCGTAGTGCATCGTATCGCACTACTGGACACGCAGATCCGACTTATCCAGGCGGATGATGGTCTGCAGATGAAGTTGCTGGTGCCTGCGCATGACCTGTATCTGGAGCTGTTCATCCCTTACGTGATGGAGGAAGAGCATGCCATCCACGAGGCAGTAAGACAGCTTCGTCGGAGCGGTCGTTACCAGGAGGCGGACAGGTTAGAGACTATCGTACCGGAGCTGCTATGGTATCTGGATGCGAAGCGGTATCTGGACTCGCTTCGGCGGTTACGCAACGTGATGGAGTTCGTGGAGGAGATGGAGATGCGCTTATCTCCACATACGCTCTGCCAATATTAGCTGGTGGAGGTGGATGCAGTTGCCTGTGTATGTCTACCGTTGCAGGTCTTGCGAGCGCGTAGTGGAGGTGGATCGTCCGTTCAGTCAGTACAACGATCCGCCTCCTCGTTGTCCAGAATGCGGTGGTGAGACCGTTCGGGTATTTACCACGCCGTTCATCCAGTTCGTTGGTCCGGGCTTCCATGTGAACGACTACCGCAAGTGAGGTACTGTATATTCAGGTGGTGACAGGTGCGGTTTCCCAGATTCCCGTTCCGCGTGGGTTCGTATCTTACAACGAACCTGTCCAACACGAATTACGTTCTCAACGGAAGCTCCAACCGATTGGCGTTTGTCATGCGGAGCAGATGGTCTACGACTCTGCAGAAGTTGCGGTTCTATGTGAGCTCAATAACGGGCACCATGTCCAGCTCGGACCTGTTATGCGCTGTATATACTGGTGATGGTGGCGCACCTCAGAGCCAGGTGACCTCAGAGGTAAGCGTGAGCAATCTCAGTGCGGGGTACTGTGAGTTCGATTTCAGTTCGCTCAATTTCAACATGTCTTTGGGATCCAGGTACTGGTTCATCATAAGGAACAACAACAGCGTGCCAGCATCGAACTATCCTTCTATATTTATTGGTGCTGCCCAGGAGGCGGACGGGTTCACTAACCCTCTGGACTGGAACGCAACGTACACCAGCGCGAACGGTATAGTCTACAGCCCTTCTACCAGAGCGGCGTTCCTGGTCAGTACCGCTGCGGGCAACACTGGTATATGCTACCAGAGTGTATCCAGTATTGCCAGTGTGTACGGCAGTCGGATGCACGGTGTGAGGTTCACCGTGCCCGACGGAATCGCTTACAAGGTCAATGCAATATGTATGTTACTCGGCAAGATTGGTTCAGCTCAGAGTTTCCAGTACCGGATCTATCAGGGCTCGAATCTGGTAGCACAAACCGTCAGCACGCAGATACTGATCTCCACGCCTGGTATCTATATGTTACCGTTCAGCTCGACGGTAACTCTATATCCTGGCATTTATCATCTGGTGGTCTGGTGTTCAGCTTCCACTTCTTCTGACGCCGTCCAGGTTCGCAACATCGCAATAGACAGTTCGGCAGCGAACTTGAACCGGTTACCTCTGGACAGTCGTTACGTGTACACGACAGACGGTGGTATGACCTGGGCGATAGATAACGGCAGTTATCCAGCTGTCTGGTTACTGTTGCTGGACGAAAGCGCGCCAATCATGACGCTACCTAAGGGTCAGGTGCCTTCGTTCTCGAGGCTTGTCTGTTAGCGCAAGGTGATACTGAATGTTAGTCTATCCGAACATACCATATAAGGTCGGCTTTACTATTAGTCGTGCGACCGGGTCTGCATGGTACAATTTGAACAACAGTGCGTACCGGTTCGGGTTGTCCAAGTTCATACCTGAGTCTGGAGTACTGCAGAAGCTTCGTATCTATATCGGTCTGGTGTACGGGTCGATCTCTTCCAATCAGATCCTTTGCACTCTGGCTTCTGGCTCGGGCAATGCACCTGGACTCCCTATCATCTCGGATGTCCCGCTTTCAGTCAATCCGACTGTTGGGTTCAACGAGTTCGATTTCAGTTCTTATGGATACACTCTCCAGCCTGGTGTTCGGTACTGGTTTATCATTCGCAATGCACACCCTGCTCCGAACACGAACTATGTCTCGATCGTGTATGGTGGCTCCAGCTTCTCAGACGCGGTATACGGCAGCAACAGTTGGGGCGGTCCATATATGTCCACTGATTCCGGAAGCACATGGATTGGGCTGGCATCGAGCGCACAGTCGTTCACTGTGGTTACGGACAGCTGGGTAGACGGTATCTGTTATTCCTCTCTAAACTCCACGGTAAGTGCCTCATCGGTCGTTACGGTCGGAGTGCGGTTCACCACTCCGTCTTTCAAGTGGAAGGTGGTAGCAGCTTCCATGCTACTATCAGCGAGCAGCCCGCAATCCAGTACAAGGTTTGCTATCTACCAGGGTTCCACTCAGATCGCGCTGGGTAGCGATTTCAGTAATACAGTTACTAACGGCATTTACACGTGCACGAGCTGGTTCTCGTCGCCAGTGGTTTTACAGCCAAACACGCAGTATGTGTTAGCGCTTGTAAACGGCGGAGCCAATTCAATAGATGTTCGCACTGTATCCATCAACGCTCATACGGACAACCTGAGTCTATTACCTTACAACAGCAGGCTTGTCACCAGTATCGGTTCTGGCTGGACGGACAATAACAACCAGTATCCGTTACACTGGATACTGTTCCTCGATGCGGACGATCCGTTCGATCTGCCGGACAACTCAGTACCTTCGCCGTTTGCCAGGGGGATGGTGTAGCATGTTTCTCAAGAGGAACACATCTACCTATGTAATGTTCTTCATGCCAGACAATCTCGACCCATGGTCTGGTAAGAGTGGTCTTTCTGCGGTGACCGTTGAGTATTGCAAGCACGGGAGCAGTTCATTCAGCGTGCTCTCATCGCCTTCTATTGTGGAGATAGGCAACGGTTTCTACAGGTTGACCGTACCAGCCTCGCTGGTGGACACGCCCGGTCAGCTTGCTCTGCGGTTCACCGCATCGGGTGCGAAGCCACAGCAGTTAATGTATCAGGTAGTGGCGTTCGACCCGTATGATGAGAACGGGTTAGGATTGAGTCGTATAGATGCGACGATTAGCAGCAGGTCTACATTAACGGCGGCTGATGTATGGAGTTATGGGACGAGGACGTTAACGAGTTTTGGTACTCTGGTGAGCGATATTGCCACGGCGGTCTGGAGCGCATCCACGAGGACGTTAACGAGCTTCGGCAGTCTGGTGAGCGATATCTGGAACCACGTGAGCAGGACGCTTACCGGGTTCGGCACGCTTGTATCCGATGTGGCGTCTGCCGTGTGGGAGGAGCAGAAGTCCGGGCATAACACCGCAGGCAGCTTTGGGGAGTTGCTGGACGTGAAGGTCTCCTCTCGTCTGCCCAGCGGTTCTGTAACCGTTGGCGGTTACGATACCGGCGCGCATCCTGCGCCGCTGGTATGGTCGCATCCGACGAGAACGCTCACTGCGTTCAGCGACGCATTCGCCGATGTGATATGGAACCGATTGAGAGAAGCTGTTGCCAGACCGGCAGGTAGCTTTGCCGACATACTGGACACGAAGCTCTCCAGTATGCACAGTAACCTGAGCACGGATATCAACAACGTGTACAACATTGTGATCCGCATAAGGTTCACCGACAACGATGAAGTGATATCCTCTGTGCAGTCTTATGCGAACGGCATGAGTCCGGCAGAGCAGATACTGGCGGATACCGCCAATAAGCTGTATACCGATGCCGGCGGTTTTGTGGTTGCTTCGCAATTGCTGGATAAGACCAACATGTCCCTGAGTTCATCGCAGGTAGCGGAGATTGTGGATGCCGTTTGGGACGAGTTAAAGAGCGGTCACAATGTGGTTGGCAGCTTTGGTGCTCTGATTGATACCAGCATCAGCAGTCGTCAACCTGTCGGACCTGTTCAGGTATCCGGTTACGCTACCGGTCAGGATCCCGCTTCGCTGGTATGGTCGGCGAGCGTCAGGACACTCAGCTCGGTGCTCAATGTGGTGGACGGTAGCAGCACCACCATAGCGGACCAGATATGGAACCGGTTACGGAGCGCCGATACCAGACCGGCAGGTAGCTTCGGTTACTTCATTGATATGAAGCTATCGGACATCTCCTCCATGGGAGGCAGTGACTGGACGCCTGAGGAGAAGGAGCAGATCAGGTATGCGCTGGGCATAGATGGAAGCCAGCAGGCTCCGACAGGAAGCACGGGATATCTGCCCTCTATGAAGGGCAAGATAGATGCCATCCAGTTAACGGGAGGCAACGTGCACGCTGTGGTGCAGGCTTATGCGTCCGGTTACTCGCCGGCGGACATGGTGCTTTCCAATCCGCTCAACAAGATAGTGGTAGATTCCAGCGGACGTGTCACGGTAGGTACGAACCAGGACAAGGGCGGTTACTCGCTGAGCTCAGCCGCCGTTCAGGCGATAGTGAACGCCGTATGGGACGAGAGTCAGGCTTCTCATACGGCGGACGGCACGTTCGGCAAGTATCTGGACGCCCAGGTGAGTTCCAGGCATCCGAGCGGTAACGTCACCGTAGGTGGTTATGCCAGCGGTCAGAGCCCTGCCGATCTGATACTGATGAACGCCTCGCAGCGTCTGTATACCGATTCCTCCGGCAGAGTGGTAGCGTCCACCGTCGTGGACAAGACCGGTTACGAGTTGAGCGCCGCCGGTGTGGAATCTGTGGTCAACTCCGTCTGGGACGAGTTAAGAGCCGGTCATACGGTAGCGGGCAGCTTCGGCGAGGCGCTGGACGTGAAGGTCTCGTCCCGTCATCCCAACGCACCGGTTCAGGTGGGCGGTTACGCATCCGGTCAGAGTCCCGCCGAGTTGATATTACAGACGCCTGCAGACAGGATCAACAACGCCGGAGGCAACGTCACCGTAGGTGGTTATGCCAGCGGTCAGAGCCCGGCGGAGCTGGTATTACAGGACGCCGGCAACCGCATCTACACGGACGGTTCAGGCAACGTGAGGGTTGGGGGCTATGCGAGTGGTCAGAGCCCCGCCAACCACGTGCTGGTCAATCCATCCAACAAGCTGAACACCGACGCTTCCGGTCGGGTAACGGTAGGAGTCAACCAGGACAAGAGCGGTTACTCGCTCACTACAGCGGAACGGGATAGTATCGCCAATGCGGTATGGCAGTATGTGCTGGAGGGCAGTAGCAGGGCGATAGAGCTGTTCCGTATGGCGTTCGCCGTGCTGTTCGGCAAACGCACCGTATCGTCCGGCACGTTCGTCTACTACGGACAGGACGATACCACCGTGCGTGTTGCCGGTCAGGTGGATCTGGACAGGAACCGGAACATCACCACGAGGAACGGAGCGTAGTATGGACTGGTTTGACGAGTGGGGTTCGGAATGGCAAGAGGACGGTATCGGTGGAGAGGGCGTATCCACCGACGTCCGCATGTTCGGTAAATCTATTGGTGCCTACGGTTTGCTGTTCCTGAACTCCTGCACCAGGATGAATGCCGTGTTCATCCAGCGTGATGCGCAGGACGATTTTGCCAGGATGGAGGTACCGGACACCCGCTGTCCGCCGCTGGATATCGAACTGTCGCTGATAGGCAACTCGGCAGCACAACGCAGCGAGCGTTACCGCTGGTCCTGGTCCGGTGATATACAGTTCAACAAGGGCTGGAGGATATGGGAGAGCACCGGTATTGTACAGCTCAATCATACCGTCTATCCCGGCGACTTCGTGGTGCAGTTCAACTTCGGTGCAATCAAGAAGTCCGGTAGCTATCTGCGATCCGGTAATGCCAGAAGCTTTGACGGCGTTTGTGTTGTTATCAACCATGGCGGTAGACTGTACATTGCCGGTGCAGGCTGGATGGAGCATTATCAGCCCAGGCAGGAGTGGCAGAACCGCTATGCAGGTAGAGCCTACCTGATGCTGGTAACTGCAGGTGGTCCGACTCCGTTGTATCTGGAGATGGTGCCCGTGCCGGACTCTCAGCATGTGACGGCGATACGCATAGAGCGTCAGGTTACGAACTTAAGGTTCCACTGGCTCTCCTCCAGCGATGCTTTTGTGGCTACCGAATGGTTCCCTTCTCAAGAGGGCCCTGTATCTATCAGACTGGAAGGAGTGCAGGTACACGTCTGATGCTGGTGTTCCATTACACATCGGTTACCATACAGGACAACTATGATATCCAGGTGCAGGTGACCGGTATCGGCACCGTGAGCGGCTTGCCTGTGCAGAGCTATGTGCAGACGCCTGTGGTGGATTTCACCGCCCCTCAACAGGTATCCATTGTAGTCCGACCGGAGGATAGGGACAACCTTCTGATGATTTGGCGTGCCTCTAATAGTGCGTTTGATCCGCACGATGCTAACATACCATGGCATACAGGCAAGCCGAACGCTTCGTACAGGTACTGGCAGGTCAGAGTGTATCTGCTCCATCCGGAAGCCGTGCTGGACCGTATAGAGCTGATACCTGAGCAGATGATAGGCAAGCATTCGGATATGACCTTCAACCTGTAACCTGCCTGTGGTACTGATAGTATCGCAGAGGCAGGTGATGCAGGTTGGACCTACAGTTAGCCATTACCGTCAAGATGGTGTTATCCTTCATCGGCGGCTGGTTACTCGGCTTCGTTGCCGGATGGTTGTATGCGATGTGCAGTGAAGGGAGTATAGAGTAAGTGTCTGGGGCTGGTGCAAACCAGCCCCATATTCATCTCATAGCTCCTGGCGTCTCCTGATAAGCTTCAGCGGGTCTGTTTGTTCCAGCAGTCTTGCCAGATCTTCCCGTGCCAGTTTGACGTAGTGTTCCACGCTACGGATATCTGCGTGTCCGAGTTGTTGACGCACCGCTTCCGTGCTGGCGCCCATTGCCAGTCTCATGGTGGCGCTGGTCATTCGCAGTCGGTGGCACCAGACGCGCACGCCGGAGCGTTGCGAGAGATGGCGCATCACCATCCTGAGCGCATTGCCCGTCATCGGTTCGCCCCGTTGAGACCACCAGAGCGGGTCGTCATCGGTGAGGTAGCGCCCGGTCGCTTTGACGTATGCCCTAGGTACTTGCGTATCTCGCGGATGGTCTCTGCGGTCAGGTGCAGGATATGGGTACGGTCTCCCTTCTGGATGACGGTGAAGGAGCGTCGTTCCACATCGCCGACCGTCATCTGCAGGATCTCTGCCCTTCTGGCGCCGGTGGAGAGCAGAGTGGTGAGCAGTGCGCGGTCGCGTTGATGGATCCAGGTATCGCCCTGAGCAGCGGCGAACAGCTTCTGCACATCCTCAACGGATAGCGGGCTTGGGGTTCGGTTTGGGTTTGGGTATCCAGTCCCCACGTCGGAACGGTGGTTTAGAGATCACCTCCTCACTGACCAGCCAGTTCAGGAAGGCGCGTACGCACACTGCGATAGACCACGCAGTGGCACGGCTGTTGCAGCTCTGTTGCAGTTCATACTGCCATTCCCGGATATGTCGGGGTTGCAGTTGCTGGATAGTTACCAGACCCTGCTGATCGCACCACTCCAGGAACCGTTTGAGGTAAAGTCTGGAGACCTCTACCGTTTTGGGCTTGCGCGTCACCTGCAGATGCACCAGATAATCTTTGACCAGCCATTGCAAACTGTCCGGACTGACCGCATCTGGATAGTTCACATAGTGGTCAGTCTCCATGCGCTTCTGACGACTCATGGCAAGAACCCTCCATCCATACATGGATTTTGATGGGACTGACCACCAGGACTGACAGAACGAGGTTGTTGTGGTACAATAACAGCGCAAACGGTGCTCAGGCTCATCTCAGCCTGGTACGCCGACCGGTTT